>NZ_JBUEFZ010000022.1:0-114059 GCF_054963715.1 Streptomyces sp. STAM6
GGGGGTGCGGGGCGGGTCTCGCGGCCCGTTCCGGCCGGACGGTGGCCGGCGGCCGGCACGGGAGTTCAGGAAGTGCCGGCCATGCGCACGATGTGGTCGTGCAGCATCTCGGGGTCGGTCAGCACGCCGTCGCCGAGCGGCGGGTTCAGCCACGCGCGGCTGCGGGCGACCGAGCCAGGGGCCGGACAGCGCAGTACACCGCCCCGGCCCGAGCACACCGTGAGACGCACCTCCGCCCAAGCCTCCGCCGACCCCGCGGGGACGAGAAACTCGACGCACTGCCGGGGACCGCAGTGCAGCACCGGCCCGAGCGACACATGCTTCCCGGCCAGGTTCTGGAAGACCGGCCGGCCGACGGACCAGGCCACGCGCACGACGTCGAAACGAACGCCCAGCGGAATGTCGGCCAGGCCGTCCCGACTGTCCGCCCACTCGGCCAGGATGATTGAGGGCGGGTCCATCACCGACGCCAACCACGAGGCGCCGGCACTGTCGTGCGACAGGAGAGCGGAGGCCTTCACGAGGTGCTCCTCCTGTCGTGACATGGCCTGCAAGCCCCCGGCCACCAAGAGGTGAAGAAGTCGACGAACGCGTCCCGCCTGTAGACGTGGTGGCCGTACGCGACAGACGTCGAGCACGTGAGGTCGGCGCCGCAGTAGACGCAGGCGCGCCCGTAGTGCTGTTCAACGGTCAGCGTGCCGGGATCGGGCAGGGGACCTGATGGCGCCGGCGTGGGCGCCTTGACGCTGCTCACCGCGCGGGCTCGGGCTCGAGCAGCAGGCGGTACAGCGGCTCCACGGCCCGCCGCGCGGCGCACGACTCGTGGGCGAACTCATGCCGGTCGTCGCCGCTGTCTGTCACGACGACGCGGACACACACATCAGCCCCCGCGGAAAGGCAGTATGCACAGGCTCTGGTGTTCACGGGACGCTCCCCTCGAATCAGGTGATCAGCTCTGATCCGACGGTAGAAGTGGCTCTCAGCCGCAGAGGGTAGAAATCCATACCCCTCGTCAGGCGGCCAGCACGCCTACCCTGACCGCGAGTTCAGACGCTCGTTCGCGGCGGGCCGCTACCCGGGACTCGGTCTCCTCCAGGATGATCCGCCGTGCGTAGCCGTTGTAGCGGATCGTCTCAGGGGCCGCCTCGTACGCCTGCGCCAGCGTCGCGATCGCCACATCGGGCTGCCCGTCCAGATGAAAGCCGCGAGCCTCCTCGATCCTGTGCCGTGCGCGGCGCGGGCGGGAAGGGATCGTGGTCGCGTCCGCCCGGGCAGCCTGCCGCACCGACTCCTGGCCGGCGTGCAGCTCAACGGCCACCGTGACCGCATGTGCGCCCATGATGGCGCGGGAGAAGCTGGTGACCGGATGGAAGTACGCCTCCGGGAGACGCTCGGCCATCTGTTGCGCGGTGTCCCAGTATCGCCAGGCTGTGCCCCTGTCGCCGCGGCGGGCGGCCGTGTATCCGGCCTCGAAGGTGAGCGCTCCGGCGATGGACAGGAGGTCGTCAGGGGCATCCGGCAGGAGTGGCTCCAGGAAGGCGAGCGTCCTCAGGTTGACGGTGTCGGCCGCGTCGAAGTGGCCCGGCCCTGAATCGCGGTGAGCCTGCGCCATCAGCCAGGCGGAGACGCCGATCGTGTGGGGGTCCTCCGACTGCGCGGCTGCCACCATGCTCCGCTCGGCCACCCGCCATAGCAGGCTGCTGTCCGGCTGATACGCCAGGAAGAACTGACTCAGCGAGTACACCTCGGCGAGGGTGGCCTGCGCTGCCCGCCACTCGGCCGGCCGCTGTGCCTGCCGTACAGCGAGCTGTGCGTCACGGATCAGGTCCGGCAGCAGGGCGCCGATCACCTCGCGGTGGTGAGGTGCGGAGTGCCGCGCCGCCCAGGCCCGGTCGAGCCGGGCACGCAGGTGCTCTGTGGGCGGTGCCTCGCGGGTAGTGGTCAGGGGGAAAGCATCGACGGCCGCGCGGACTGCGGCCAACCGCGGGTGGCCGGGGGCGACGAACAGATCGACATGCATGTCGGGGCGGCCCGTCAGGTCGGCGAGGTCGCGTAGGCGCAAGGCTTCGGCGATGCGAAGAACGGTGTCAATGGAAGGGGCCTGAATCTGGCCCTTCTCCACTTGCTTCACCCAGGCCGGAGACTTGCCCAGCAGTCCGGCCAGGACGACGCGGCTCATACCGCGTCGCTCGCGCAAGATCTGCATTCTCTGGCCGAACACCATCGGGTTGGCGTACGGGTCCGGGGTAGCGTCAGACGACACGGCCTTGCCCCTCTCCTTGCAGCTCGTCACTGACAGGGTATGGGGCAGGGTCGTTCTCGTGTGAGCCGGAGCACAACGAAAGCGCCCCCTCTCGGCCCGAAGGCCGAGAGGGGCAGTCTTACCCGTTGAGCTCTGTGGCCACGACGCCATCAGCAGCGCCGTGCCAGGACGACGGGCCGAGCCGCCGTGATGTGTCCCCCACAGTCTTCCCGCGGCTGCGAGGAGCAGACGCACGCCGCAACTATGTTGCAGGCCGGCCAACATGACAGAAGAGCGCGGCGTCGGAATCTCCAGGCAAGTGTCGATCGGGGGGAAGGAGCAGCCCGGTCGGAAGTGTTCGCCGCCCGCCGGAACCATGCCTACTTGCAGCACACCGACTGCGTCGGTGAAGTTGACCGTGACGCCGGAGAACACTGCCCTGGCGAAGTCGACCCAGCCGCCGGAGAAACACCGCACACCCGGAGGTCTCCGCCGTGGTCGGCTGCGCTCGCGTTCAGTGTCCCTCGGGTCAGGCGGCGGGTGGGACATTATGTAGGCACGCTGCTCGTCGTCAGCCACACGCCGTGGATCGTGTCGAGTGGGCCCGAATACCGTCAGTTCAGCGCGACGCGAGCAACCCCCGAGCCCTGTCGGTTGGGGGTTGCCTGTTCAGCCTTCGCACTCTGCGATGAAGCTGCTGTCCTAATGCCTCTTCGGCTTCTTCGGCTTCTTCCGCTCCGCGTTGTCGACCTGGGTCTGCTCACTGTCCACTATGGCGGAGGCGCTTCTATGGCCGCTGGTGCGGCGAGGGCTCCGCAGAGGGCGAAGCCGCACGCGGCGAGGGCCGCGCGCCTACGTATGACAGCCTGCAAGCGGGATCTTCATGAGGGTCATCCGCGACCGGTTAAGGGTGGATGGAGCCGCTTGCCGCCACGACTCCTTCGACTTGGGCGGGCCCGGGGAGGAGGCTCCCCCCGGCCGTACGCTCCATGCCCGCTGGACCGACGCGGTGGGGACGTCCGCGTTCGGGCTCAGGTCACGCATCCGAAACGCTGTGGCCTCGCCCCAACGCATACCGGTGCCGGCCGGCCAGTCAGCCAAGTCGCGGAAAGCTCGTGGGGCTGCTCGGCCGCGGCGCGCTGGTACTCATTCCTTTCGCGGAAGGTCATCTCTTCCTCGGTGTACTTCCCCCCGCAGGCCGCCAGGCGGGGGTGGTGCCAGAACGGCGACTCCGCCGGGCGGAAGGTGATCGGGCCGCTCTGCTCGGGTCGCTCCACGACGCTCGCCGACAGGGACGACAAGGATGAAATCGGTACGCGGGTTTCCACGTTGTTCCCGAATTTCGAGAACAACTGCTCCGTTCAGTCAAACTGCGGGTCAGAGCGGCAACAGAAGAGCGCGGCGTTCGGGACCGTAACCAGTTTCGATACACCCTTGTGACCTGCGGGGACTCTGCAAATCCGGACAGCTGCCGAAGCCCGGAGCCCCTGTCCAGCCGGCGGGCGGGACAGCGGCTCTGGTCTGTCCGCCTGCCCCGGAATTGGTGTCCGGATGTGTCCGTCAGGGGGGCGGCACCGTCTGTAAGGGAGTCAGAACTCCGGGGGAATCGTGCCCCAGTTGACGAGCGAGGATGTGTTGATGCCCCAGGCGGTCGGATTGAAACCGCAGCGGAAGTTGATGAAGTGTTGCACTCCGTCGAAATTAAAGTCGGTTGCAACAGTGTAGGGGTACGCGCACACGTCGACAGAGCGTATGACGTTGTTCCAGTTGAGGGTTTCCTTGCGTGGCACCTGCCTCAGGTCTGGGCGTTTCGTCCCGGGCAGGGTGCGGAGTCTTTCACCTCGAAGATTACGTTGATCAAAGACGTCTAGCACAGTTGGCGCTGGTGCAGTGTCCGGAAGGCAACCAATTGCACGTTCTTCTATGGCCCATTTATATTCGTCACTTGCCATCCTGCGTGACTCGGCCAGCATCTCTTTGCTGTCAGTGAAAGCCGCAAGGGCGAAAGTGCCGTCGTAAACCACTGGTGTGGCGTACAGATTTCCCGGGTATTCGGCGTTCATCCGCTCAAGGTCCTCGACGAGCTCGCCGTTGAGTACTAGGGGAACGGTTGGCATGTAGGGGTGCGCCCGCTTGAACGGTTCCCCCGACTGCTGCCGTGGTCGCCGGATTCCCTCGGGTGGTATGAGTTCGGCAGGGGGCAGCGAGGATTCGGCCGCTCGGGATTCGAAGGGTTGAGTGTGATGGCGGGTCAAAATCATCATCTCCGTGGTGCAGGAGGCTGAGTGATGTGGCTCGAGTAGGGCCGCCTAGCTGGCTCCCGTGAGGGCAGGGGGAAGGCATTCGTCGAGCCCTAGTGATCGACCTCAGGGATGCCGACCATAGAAAGAAGTTTCAGATTCGAATATCTTGATGGACTTCCCAATTTCGAGCGTACTCGGACAAGTTTGCAGTGTCGATTCGGCTGGCTTTGCGTCACGCGGCGCGCGGCGACGATGCCGCTTTGGTTCCAGATCGCCCCGCAGCCCTTGCATCGGGCGCATGGGGTGACTCCGGCTCCGCCGTACACCTCGATCGTCCCGCCGCACGCGCACGGGTGCTCGGCGGAGAGCTCGCGGCACTGGTCGGCCAATTCAAGGGCGGCCTCGATGCGGGCGACCCCGCCCGCGGCCACACTCGCGATGTGCCGCCGGTGTGCCTCCGTGAGCGGCCGGAAGGGGCCCGACCGGCGCTCGACACGGGCGAGGAGCCACAGGGCGGCGTATGGGGCGGTGCGCTGCCCCGTGTACCGCCAGCGGCGGATGTCCGTGGCGTCGGCGCGCGCGAGCTCGATGCGGCGGGCGTGGTCGGCCCACGCGACCCGTTCGGTGCGGGTGTGGGCGGGCGCGGCGCGGCGGGGGGCCGGCGGCTTGAGGGGGGCGATGGTGATCGTCGGGGCGATCTGGTCGGCGCACTCGACGAGGGCGGCCTCGACGGTGCGCATGGTCTCGTGGACGCGGAGGCGGATGGGGGTGGGGCGTTCGCCGATCTGGGCGGGGTTGCGCTCCAGGGCGCGGAGGGCTGCGGCCTCGGCGGCGTCGTGTCCGTGCATGATGGTGCTCCGCCTGGGGGTGGAAGCGCGGGATCCGTTTCGCAGGTCAATTCAAACTGGCGTGCACATCTGGGCCAAAACCCCAGTTCAGAGCAGCAACAGAAGAGCGCGGCGTTCGGGACCGTAAACCGAACGCCGCGCTCTGGCTTGTGACGTGGTGACCGTCCGACGGTGCGAGGCTGGCGCGACAGGACGTTCGCGCCGCCGGACGGGGCAGGTGGGGGAGGTATTCGGGACCGCGGCGGCGGCGACGGGGACCCGCCCGCTTCCTTCAGGTCAAGAAGCGGGCGGAGCTGCCCTTACCACCGCACTGGCTCGCACGCCGCCGCGGTTCGAGTCGTCCGTACCGCCGGCCACCCCTCATCCGGGCCCGCGGTGCGGACTGCGTACGGCGGCCGACCTCCCGTCGGCCGTCGTACGCGGTCTGTGCCGGTCGGGAATCAGTCCTCGCGCAGGGCGCGGACCGCTTCCTCGACGCGCTTGCCGTACTCGGGGTCGGCAGCGTGGAAGTGAGCGAGGTTCTTCTCGATGACGTCCTCGCGGGAGACCTGGGACAGGCCGCCGGCGATGTTGGCCACGAGGCGGGACTTCTCCTCCTCCGACATCAGGCGGTAGAGCTCGCCCGCCTGGAAGAAGTCGTCGTCCTTGGTGTGCAGCGGGGCCGCGTGGGTGCCGGTGTGGCCGTGGACGGCCAGCGGGGCGGAGAGCGCCGCGTCCGTCTGGGCCGGGCCGGAGTAGGAGTTGGGCTCGTAGTTCTTGTCGTGGCGCGAGCCGTTGCGGGTGGCCATGAAGCCGTCACGGCCGTAGTTGTCCGCCACCGTCGCCCGGGGGGCGTTCACCGGCAGCTGGGTGTGGTTGACACCGAGGCGGTAGCGGTGCGCGTCCGCGTAGGCGAACAGGCGGCCCTGGAGCATCTTGTCCGGCGACGGGCCGATGCCCGGGACGAAGTTGTTGGGGGAGAACGCGGCCTGCTCGACCTCGGCGAAGACGTTGTCCGGGTTGCGGTCGAGGACCATCCGGCCGACCCGCTGCAGCGGGTAGTCGGCGTGCGGCCACACCTTGGTCAGGTCGAACGGGTTGAAGCGGTAGTCCGCGGCCTCGGCGGCCGGCATGATCTGCACGTACAGGGTCCACGAGGGGTTCACACCGCGCTCGATGGCCTGCAGCAGGTCGGTCTGGTGGGAGTTGGCGTCCTTGCCGACGACCTCGGCGGCCTGTTCCGACGACAGGGAGCGCACACCCTGGTTCGTCTTGAAGTGGTACTTGACGAAGAAGGCCTCGCCCTCGGCGTTGGTCCACTGGTAGGTGTGGGAGCCGTAGCCGTTCATGTGGCGGTACGAGGCGGGGATGCCGCGGTCGCCCATCAGCCAGGTGATCTGGTGCGTCGCCTCGGGGGCGTGCGCCCAGAAGTCCCAGACGTTGTCCGGCTCCTGCTTGCCCGTGAACGGGTCGCGCTTCTGGGAGTGGATGAAGTCGGGGAACTTGATCGGGTCCTTGATGAAGAACACCGGGGTGTTGTTGCCGACGAGGTCGTAGTTGCCCTCCTCGGTGTAGAACTTCACCGCGAAGCCGCGCGGGTCACGGACCGCGTCCGCGCCGCCGAGCGAGTCGGCCACGGTGGAGAAGCGGATGAACAGTTCGGTGCGCTTGCCGACCTCGCCGAGGAAGTCCGCCTTGGTGTAGGCGGTGACGTCGTCGGTGACCTCGAAGTAGCCGTACGCACCGGAACCACGGGCGTGCACGACACGCTCCGGGATGCGCTCACGGTTGAAGCGGGCGAGCTTCTCCAGCAGGTGCTGGTCCTGCAGGAGCAGCGGGCCACCGACGCCGGCGGTGGCGGAGTTCTGGTTGTCGGCGACCGGGGCGCCGGACTCGGTCGTAAGCACGCGCTTCGACATCGTGACCTTCCGATACGTACGAGAGCTGCTGAAGGGGTGCGAGGAGCGTAGATACGCCCCGAACATCGCGTCAACAGTTTGTTGAAATTGAAGAGGGTGTTCCGGACGGCGCCGGCGCTTGGGCGCGACAGGACAGGTGTCAGCGACGGCGCCGCCCGGAAATCTGGGGAAGCCTCCCTGGTGGAAGGAGGGCTCAGACCTGCGAGCCCGACAGGCGCTCGACGGCGCGGAGCAGGGCCGAGTGGTCCAGGCCGCCGTCGCCCTGCGCGCGCAGGGAGGCGACCAGCTGGGCGACCACGGCGCCGACGGGCAGGGCGGCACCGACGTTGCGGGCGGCGTCGGTGACGATGCCCATGTCCTTGTGGTGCAGGTCGATACGGAAGCCCGGCTTGAAGTCCCGGTTGAGGAAGTTGTCCTTCTTGCGGGTCAGGACGGTCGAGCCGGCCAGACCGCCGTTGAGGACGTCGAGTGCGGCGGTGAGGTCCACGCCGGACTTCTCCAGGAAGACCACGGCCTCGGCGCAGGCCTGGATGTTGACCGCGACGATCAGCTGGTTGGCGGCCTTCACCGTCTGGCCGGAGCCGTGCGGGCCGCACAGGACGATGGTCTTGCCCAGGGCTTCGAGGATCGGCAGGGCCGCGTCGAAGTCGGCCTTCTCGCCGCCGACCATGATGGACAGCACGGCCTCGATGGCGCCGGCCTCGCCGCCGGAGACCGGGGCGTCGAGCACCCGGATGCCCTTGTCGGCCGCGGCCTTCGCCAGGTCGATCGAGGTCTGCGGGGTGATCGAGGACATGTCGATCAGCAGCGCACCCTGCCTGGCGTTCTCCAGGATGCCGTCGGGGCCGTAGGAGATGGCCTCGACCTGCGGGGAGGCGGGGACCATCGTGATGACGACGTCGGCGTCCCTGACGGCCTCGGCGATCGAGCCGGCGGCGGTGCCGCCGGCCGCGGCCAGCCGGTCCAGCTTGTCCTGCTCCAGGGTGAAGCCGGTGACCGAGTAGCCCGCCTTGATCAGGTTCTCGGACATGGGGGAGCCCATGATGCCGAGACCGATCCAGGCGACCGTCGGGCGGGTGGGCCGGGAGGGATCGGTGGGGGTGGTGCTCATGAGGGTACCTCTCTCAAAACTCTTGTACGTGACGTCAGTTGGCCGCGCGCAGCGGCTGCGGAAGCCACTCGAAGCTCTCCGCGCTCGGGCGGTCGCCGGCCTTGTACTCCAGGCCGACCCAGCCGTCGTAGCCCGCCTTCTTCAGGCGGCCGAGCAGCTCGGCGAGGTCGAGGTCGCCGGTGCCCGGCGCGCCGCGGCCCGGGTTGTCGGCGATCTGGACGTGCCCGGTCTTGGCCGTGTACGTGTCGATGACCTGGTTCAGGTCCTCGCCGTTCATCGACAGGTGGTACAGGTCGAGCAGGAACTTGGCGTTGCCCAGGCCCGTGGCCTCGTTGACCTTGTCGACGACCTCGATCGCGGCCGGGGCGCTCACCAGCGGGTAGCGCGGGGACTCCGGCTGGTTGAGGGTCTCGATCAGGAGGATCGCACCGATCCGGTCGGCCGCGCGGGCGGCCAGGATCAGGTTCTCCAGGGCGAGTTCGTCCTGGGCGGCCGGGTCGACGCCGTCGACGCGGTTTCCGTACAGGGCGTTGAGCGCCTTGCAGCCGACCGAGGCGGCGAAGTCCGCGGCCACGTCGATGTTGGCGCGGAAGCGGTCGGACTCCTCACCGGGTACGGACAGGGCGCCGCGGTCCGGGCCGGGCAGTTGCCCGGCGTAGAAGTTCAGGCCGACCAGCTGGGTGCCGGCGTCGTCCAGAGCCTTTTTCAGGGCGTCGAGTTCGCTCCGGTCGGGCGTGGGCGTCTCGATCCAGGGCCACCACAGCTCGACCGCGGTGAAGCCCGCCGCGGCGGCGGCCGCGGGGCGCTCCAGGAGCGGGAGCTCGGTGAAGAGGATCGACAGGTTCACATCGAAGCGCTGGTCCGTGTATCCCATGAGGGGTTCGGCGCTCCTTCCGTATTGCGGAAGTTCGTTTCTGCTTAACGGAAGACTGCATGCAGGTGGGGACGGCTGTCAAGACCGGCCCGTGAAAAGACACCCACCCGGCGGGCGGCCCGTCGTGCCGGAGGGGCCGGGGCCGGCCGCCGGCGAAACCCCACGTCGCGGGCCGGGCGGGCGGTTTTCCCGGGCCGGTCGGCGGCCCGGGGCGCGGGCGGGCTTACCGTGGGGGGCATGCAGCGACTGAGAGTGGAGTTCACGACGGAACCGTTCGATCTGGACGAGGCGCCGGCCCATGCCGTGGTGGCCCGCGAGGTCATTCAGGCGGCCGATCTGGACGCCGTGGACGTGGGGCCCTTCGGCAATACCGCCGAGGGTGGCGCGGAGGCGGTACTCGGTGCCGTCGACGCGCTGCTGCGCCGCGCCCTGGGGGCGGGCGCCACTCGGGTCTCCCTGCAGGTGAACGTGATCAGGGAGGGCGAGAAATGACCGAGCCGGGAGAGCACCCCCTCGTCACCGCGGTGAAGCCGCTGGTGGACGCGATGGGCGCGGAGATGCTGGCGCCCGAGCAGGCCCAGGCCGACGACGTCGTGCTCACCTGGGAGGGTGAGGACGTCCTCGCCGTGCGGCTGCCGCAGCTGGCCGACTCGCTGGAACGAATCCTGGCCGCCATGGAGCGGATGCACGGCATGCCGCTCTCCGAGCTCGACCGCAAGGTCAAGCAGTCGGTCGTGCGTACGCTGGAGGCGCGTGGCGCCTTCTCGGTGCGGCACGGTGTGGAGACGGTGGCCAGTGCCCTCGGCGTCAGCCGCTTCACTGTGTACAACTACCTGAACAGGGAAAACGCCGCTAAGGGTGAGTAACTGATCACCCTGGGTCAAGGCCGCCGTCCGGATGTCGGGACGGCGGCTTTTGTGTCACCGAAGTTTCAACAAAGTGTTGACGGCGCGTTGGCCAAGGGCGTTAGCTATCCGCAGCCCGTCCGAAGCACAGCGAAAAACAGCCACGGAGGCTCCCGTGACTTCGACTTCCGTACCGGGCCTCGCCCGGTTCAACACCTCCGCCGACAGGGAGGCCCAGGCCTCCCTCCACGAGGTGTGCGCCAGCTCGGCGTGGGGGAGCAAGCTGCTCGCCCAGCGCCCGTACGCCACCACCGAAGCCCTTCTCCTCGCCAGCGACGCCGCGATGGCCGAGCTGACCGCGGAGGACCTGGCCGAGGCGATGGCCGGGCACCCGCCGATCGGCCGGCCGAAGCCCGGTGACCCGACCTCCTCCCGCGAGCAGAGCGGGATGGCCGGCGCCTCCGAGGAACTCAAGGCCGAAATGCTCGAACTCAACCTGGCCTACCAGGACAAGTTCGGTCATGTCTTTCTGATCTGCGCCACCGGCCGGACCGGTGAGCAGATGCGCGACGCGGTCCGGGAGCGGATCGGCAACACGCCCGAGCGGGAGCGGGAGATCGTCCGCACCGAACTGGGCAAGATCAACCGCATCCGGCTGACCCGTCTCGTGGAGGAAGAGAACGCATGAGTACCGAAACCACCGCGTCGGTGTCCACGCACATCCTGGACACCAGCGTCGGCCGCCCCGCCGAGGGCGTCGCCATCTCCCTCGCGGCCCGCAGCGGGCCCGGCGCGGAGTGGGTGGCGCTCGGCGGCTCCGCGACCGACGCGGACGGGCGGTGCAAGGACCTGCCGGCCCTGCCGGAAGGCACCACCCACGTACGTCTCGACTTCGAGACCGAGGCGTACTTCGACAAGAAGCAAGCCGAGGCGCAGCAGGACGCCCCCCGCGTAAGGGACAGCGGCGCGTTCTTCCCGGAGGTGGCGATCACGTTCGCCGTCGTACCGGGCGAGCACTACCACGTACCGCTGCTGCTCAACCCGTTCGGCTACTCCGTTTACCGAGGGAGCTAGCAGACATGCCCACGATTCTCGGCCAGAACCAGTACGGCAAAGCAGAGAACCGCGTCGTCAAGATCACGCGGGACGGCGACACCCACCACATCAAGGACCTGAACGTCTCCGTCGCCCTCTCCGGCGACATGGACGAGGTGCACTACTCCGGCTCCAACGCCAACGTCCTGCCGACCGACACCACCAAGAACACGGTGTACGCGTTCGCCAAGGAGTACGGCATCGAGTCCGCCGAGCAGTTCGGCATCCACCTCGCCCGGCACTTCGTCACCTCGCAGGAGCCGATCCACCAGGCGCGCATCCGTATCGAGGAATACGCCTGGGAGCGCATCGAGACCTCCGAGGCCAACTCGAAGTTCATAGGCGCCGACGAGGTCAAGCACTCCTTCGTCCGCAAGGGCCAGGAGACCCGGGTCACCCAGATCACCTACGACGGTGAGAAGTGGCAGGTCATCTCCGGTCTGAAGGACCTGGTCGTGATGAACTCCACCAACTCGGAGTTCTGGGGCTACGTCAAGGACAAGTACACGACCCTCCAGGAGGCGTACGACCGCATCCTGGCCACCCAGGTCTCCGGCCGCTGGCGGTTCAACTGGACCGACGACGACGACCGGATGCCCAACTGGGAGAAGTCCTACGAGCAGGTCAAGAAGCACATGCTCCAGGCCTTCGCCGAGACGTACTCCCTCTCGCTGCAGCAGACGCTGTACCAGATGGGCGCGCGCATCATCAACAACCGGTCGGAGATCGACGAAGTGCGCTTCTCCCTCCCGAACAAGCACCACTTCCTGGTGGACCTCGAGCCGTTCGGCCTCAAGAACGACAACGAGGTCTACTTCGCGGCGGACCGCCCGTACGGCCTCATCGAGGCCACCATCCTGCGGGACGGCATCGAGCCGCAGATCCCGGTCGACATGACCAACCTCTGACGCGGGACCGACGACGGCTCCGCCCGCCCGACACGGGCGGGGCCGCCCTCGGACCGGAGGGAACCGCCATGGCACAGCCTGCAGTCGGGCCGGCAGAAGGCCCGTGTTCCGCCCCGCCGGAACAGCACCTTCGCACGGACGTCCACGCGGTGGACGAAAAGCTCCCCTTCACGCGGCTCGTCCCCGCCGCGCTCCAGCACATCGCCGCCGTGTACGCGGGCGTCGTCACCCCTCCGCTCGTCATCGGCCAGGCCGTCGGCCTCGACACCGCCGGAACGACCCGTCTGATCGCGGCGAGCCTGCTCGTCGCCGGTCTCGCCACCCTCCTGCAGACCCTCGGCGTCGCCCGTCTCGCCGGCAACCGCCTGCCGTTCGTGAACGCCGCTTCTTCCGCCGGTATCGCCCCGATGCTCGCCATCGCCGAGACCAGCGCCCCCGGCCACCAGCTGCCCGCCATCCACGGCGCCGTCATGGTCGCCGGAGTCTTCTGCCTGGTCGTCGGCCCCTTCTTCGGCCGTCTGCTCCGCTTCTTCCCGCCCCCGGTCACCGGCGTCGTGATCACCCTCGTCGGGGTGTCCCTGATGCCCCTCCCGGTCGCCTGGGCACAGGGCGGCGACAAGCACGCCGCCGACTTCGGTGCCATGAAGTACCTGGCCCTCGCCGGCTTCACCCTCGTCATGATCCTGCTCGTCCAGCGCTTCGGCCGGGGCTTCGTCAAGCAGACCGCCCTGCTGATCGGCCTGTTCACCGGCACGCTGGCCGCCGTCCCGTTCGGGATGGCCGACTTCTCCGCACTGCGCGAGGCGCCCGTCGCCGCGCTGCCCGCACCCTTCGCCTTCGGCGCCCCCGAGTTCCAGCCCGCCGCGATCCTCTCCCTGTGCATCGTGATGCTGGTCCTCATAACCGAGTCCAGCGCCGGCATGCTCGCCCTCGGCGAGATCTGCGAACGCCGCAGCGACGGCCGCACCCTCACCCGCGGCCTGCGCACCGACGGCATCGCCACCCTCCTGGGACCCGTCTTCGGCTCCTTCCCCACCTCGGCCTTCGCCCAGAACGCCGGCGTCGTCTCCCTGACGCGCGTACGCAGCCGCTACCCCGTCGCGGCAGCCGGCGGCGCGCTCCTCGTCCTCGGCGCGTTCCCCGTCCTCGGCGCGGTCGTCTCGCTCGTCCCGATGCCCGTCCTCGGCGGCGCCGGGATCGTCCTCTTCGGCTCCCTCGCGGTGAGCGGCATCCGCACGCTCTCCGAGGCCGGACTCGACGACAGCTCCCGCATCGTCCTGGTGGCCGTCGCGCTCGGCGCGGGCATCATCCCGCTCGCCGCACCCACCTTCCACGCCGGCTTCCCGGCCTGGGCCCAGACGGTCCTCGGCTCCGGGATCAGCGCGGGAGCGCTCACCGCGGTCCTGCTCAACCTGTTCTTCCACCATCTCGGCACCCGGAGCCGTCACGCGGTCCCGGCACTCAAATCCCCCTAGGGTCCTGCCGTGCCCACCCCGCCACCGCCAGTCAGAGAAGAAGGAAGCACCATGGCACCTTCGGCAGCCCAGCGCATCGTGATCGAGAACTGCGCGATCGCGACCGTCGACGCCGACGACACCGAGTACGCCTCGGGCCACCTCGTCATCGCGGACAACAGGATCGAGTCGATCGGGGCCGGCAAGGCCCCCGAAGGCCTGGACAACGTCGTCCGGCGCATCGACGCCACCGGCCATCTGGTCACGCCCGGCCTGATCAACACCCACCACCACTTCTACCAGTGGATCACCCGAGGCCTGGCCACCGACCACAACCTCTTCAACTGGCTCGTCGCGCTCTACCCGACCTGGGCGCGCATCGACGAGCAGATGGCGTACTCGGCGGCCCAGGGCTCGCTCGCCATGATGGCGCGCGGCGGCGTCACCACGGCCATGGACCACCACTACGTCTACCCGCAGGGCTCCGGCGACCTGTCCGGCGCCATCATCCGGGCCGCCTCCGAGATGGGCGTCCGCTTCACCCTGGCCCGCGGCTCCATGGACCGCAGCGAGAAGGACGGCGGCCTGCCGCCGGACTTCGCCGTCGAGACCCTCGAAGGCGCGCTCGCCGCCACCGAGGAGACCGTCAAGAAGCACCACGACGCCTCCTTCGACGCCATGACCCAGGTCGCGGTCGCGCCCTGCTCGCCCTTCTCCGTCTCCACCGAACTGCTCAAGCAGGGCGCCGAACTGGCCCGCCGCCTCGGCGTACGCCTCCACACCCACGGCTCGGAGACCGTGGAGGAGGAGAAGTTCTGCCACGAGCTGTTCGGCATGGGCCCCACCGACTACTTCGAGTCGACGGGCTGGCTCGGCGAGGACGTGTGGATGGCGCACTGCGTCCACATGAACGACTCCGACATCGCCGCCTTCGCCCGTACGAAGACCGGTGTCGCCCACTGCCCCTCCTCCAACGCCCGTCTCGCGGCCGGCATCGCACGCGTCCCCGACATGCTCGCCGCCGGCGTCCCGGTCGGCCTCGGCGTCGACGGCACCGCCTCCAACGAGTCCGGTGAGCTCCACACCGAGCTGCGCAACGCCCTGCTCATCAACCGCCTCAACCCCGTGCACCGCGAGGCCGCGCTCAACGCCCGCCAGGCCCTTCGCCTGGGCACCTACGGCGGCGCGCAGGTACTGGGCCGGGCCTCGCAGATCGGCTCCCTGGAGCCGGGCAAGCTCGCCGACCTGGTGCTGTGGAAGCTGGACACGCTCGCCCATGCCTCCATCGCGGACCCGGTGACCGCTCTCGTGTTCGGCGCGGCGGCCCCGGTCACCGCGTCGTTCGTCAACGGCAGGCAGATCGTGGAGAACAACCGCCTGCTGCACGCCGACGAGGACGCCATCGCGCGCTCCACCCGGGACGAGGCCCAGCGCCTCGCCCGGATCGCGGCCCAGGGCTGAGCCCGGGCGGCACCAAGGAGTCCGGCTGAGGGGGACGGCCCTCAGCCGGTCGCCGTGGACCCGAGCGGGGTCCACGGCAGCCGGCCGGGGGGTGCGGTCCGCAAGGAAGGACCGCACCCCCCGGGACGGTGACCCGTGTCGTTTCACGAGCTCGGTCCGCCTCCGGGCGCCCGAAGCCTGTGTCGGCGGTCGTTTCGTACCCGGGTCGTTCGTGCCTCACGACCCTCCGACCGCGCGGCGGCAGCCGCACCTCGCGCGCAGCCTCCCTTCCGACACGGTCGCGCCCCTTCGGTTCACTCGCTCACCCACGACACACCCCGGGCGCAAGACCTGCACCACCTCCCTGAAACCCACGTCCAAGCACGTGTAACCGACCGGAGGAACCGCCGTGGCCGCCAAGCCCAGGTTTCGCAACGACGCAGACATCCCCGACGCGGAAGCCGGCACCGCAGACCGGAAGCATCCGGTCGACGAGACCCTGCCGCCCCTCAAAATGTTCACCAGCGGCCTGCAGCACGTGGCCGCCATGTACGCGGGCGTGGTGGCCCCGCCGCTGATCGTCGGAGCCGCCGTGGGGCTCTCCGGCACCGAACTCACGTTCCTCACCGGCGCCAGCCTCTTCACCGCGGGGCTCGCCACCTTCCTCCAGACGCTCGGCATCTGGAAGATCGGCGCCCGACTGCCGTTCGTCAACGGCGTCACCTTCGCCGGTGTCGCCCCGATGCTCGCCATCGTCGACACCACCGACGACAAGTCCGACGCGATACCGATCATCTTCGGCGCGATCATCGTGGCCGGCGTACTCGGCTTCGTCGCGGCGCCGTTCTTCAGCAAGCTCGTCCGGTTCTTCCCCCCGGTCGTCACCGGCACCGTCATCACCCTGATCGGCGTCTCCCTGCTGCCCGTGGCCTTCGGCTGGGCCCAGGGCCCCGACCCGGCCGCGTCCGACTACGGCTCGACCACCTACCTCACGCTCGCGGCGATCACCCTCGTGGTGGTGCTGGGGCTGCGCCGCTTCACCCGCGGCTTCGTCAAGCAGATCGCCGTCCTGATCGGCCTCGTACTCGGCACGCTCATCGCGATCCCCTTCGGCGTCACCGACTTCAGCCCGGTCACCGAGGCGGACATCGTCGGATTCCCCACCCCGTTCCACTTCGGCGCACCGCAGTTCGCGCTCGCCGCGATCATCTCCATGTGTGTGGTGATGCTCGTGTCGATGACCGAGTCGACCGCCGACATGCTCGCGCTCGGCGAGATCGTCGACAAGCCGGCCGACGAGAAGACCATCGCCGCGGGTCTGCGCGCCGACACGCTCGGCTCGGCGATCAGCCCGCTGTTCAACGGCTTCATGTGCAGCGCCTTCGCGCAGAACATCGGCCTGGTCGCCATGACCCGGATCCGCAGCCGCTTCGTGGTGGCGTGCGGCGGCGGCTTCCTGCTCCTGATGGGCCTCTCCCCGGTCGCCGCCTCCCTGATCTCGGTCGTCCCCCGGCCGGTACTCGGCGGCGCGGGCGTCGTCCTGTTCGGCTCGGTCGCCGCGAGCGGTATCCAGACCCTCGTCAAGGCAGGTCTGGAGAAGGACAACAACGTCCTGATCGTGGCCGTCTCACTGGCGGTCGGCATCATCCCGATCACGGCGCCGGAGTTCTACCACGCCTTCCCCGAGACGGCGAAGATCATCCTGGACTCCGGCATCTCCACCGGCTGTGTCGCCGCCGTCCTGCTCAACCTGGTCTTCAACCACCTGGGCGGGCACCGCGACGACGACGAGGTGACGGCGCCGATGGAACCGGGCGACGAGATCTCCGAGGTCCGCACCGCCAAGACGACCCCCGTGCACTGACCCGACGGGCCGCGCCGGTCCGTCGGGTCACCCGGTCCGTCGGGTCACCCGGTCCGTCAGGTCACCAGGGTCGTCGGGTCACCAGAGCCCCGACCGGGCCGCCCCCGACCCCGGCCCTCCGGCCCCGTACGGCGTCGTCCGTGC
Organism: Streptomyces sp. STAM6; assembly: GCF_054963715.1. NCBI lineage: Bacteria > Bacillati > Actinomycetota > Actinomycetes > Kitasatosporales > Streptomycetaceae > Streptomyces > Streptomyces sp. STAM6. Next base: position 16,967 of record NZ_JBUEFZ010000022.1, read on the forward strand.
GGGGCCGGGCGCCGGCCGGCTCACACGCCGGGCCACGCCATGAGATTGCTGAACAGCTCCGCCTGCTCGATCGCGTCGTCCAGGGCGTGGTGGGTGTGGCGCCGGCGGGACAGCAGCTCACGAGGCATCGTCCCCTTGGCCACGGCCCGCAGCGGCAGCCGCGCCTTCGTGGCGTACAGCGTCTTCATGTCCATGCAGCCCGAGTGCCCGAACGGGCTCGCACCGGTGAACCGCATCAGGTACCAGTACAGGAACGTCCAGTCGTACGAGGCCGGATATCCGCACATGACCGGCTGCGCGCCGGCGCTCACCTCGCGCACCCAGCCGCTGAACTCGGCCAGCGCGACCTCCGGTCCGGCGCCCTCGGCCATCAGCCGTTCCCGGTCCAGCCCGCTGACCGCCAGCGCCTCCGGTACGAACGCGTCGCCGATCGGGCGCAGTTCGCGGTAGAAGGTGTTCGCCTCCGGGTCGGCGGCGGTGTACCCCTCCGCGTCCTGGCGCCCGGCCACGGCGGCGCCGAGGCTGAGCATCGAATACGGGCCGGGGATGGGGCCGTCGGCCTCGATGTCGACGGAGATGTACAGGCTGGGTCTGGGACGGCGTGTCATGGTGCGTGAGCATGACATACCGCCCGCACCTGATCACCGGGTTTTCCCCTGCCCCACCCCCCTGTCGCGCCCCCGAGCCCTGTCGCCCCCGACCTGTCGCCCCCTGTCGCGGTGGCCGCCGCTGTCCCGACCGGCGTCCGCGTCCCGGCGGCGCGCCCGGCTCGCCGGCGCCCCCGGCTCAGGTGCCCGGCCGCCAGTCGGGGCGACGGCCGCTCAGACCGATGACGCGGTCCAGCAGCGGGGCGTCCTCCGGCACCGGGACCGGGGGGCCGAACGGGCCCCGCTCCTCGGGGGAGCCGTGAGCGGTCGGGGCCAGCAGCGCCTGCGACGCCCGCAGTGACGCCTCGTCGGGCGTGTACTCCTGGCCGGTCGCGCGGGCCAGGTCCCAGCCGTGGATCAGCACCTCGTTCAGCGCGACTGTCCCCGCCACCTCGCCCGGGAGGGTGATCCCGCCCGCCCGGGTGGTGCCCCGCCAGGCCTCCGGCCGGCGCCAGGCGGCGGCCAGCTCGTCCAGCCGGCGGGGCAGCTCGCCGCGCCAGCCGTCGGGAAGGACCGGCCGGGCGTCCTGCGGGTCCGTGTCCGTCGTCGGCCCGACGTCCTTCCTCGCGGCGTCCCGGAACGCGACCGCGAGCCCCGCCAGGTGGGCCAGCAGGTCGCGCACCGCGTACTCCGGACAGGGCGTCGGGGCGTCGAGGTGCTCGTCGCCGACGCCCTCCAGCAGGCCGGCCACCCCGCGAGTCGCGGGTCCGAGATCGAGCATGACCGTCTCCGTGTGTGCGTCCGTCCGCTGCGGTTCCCTGTGTTGTGTGCTCATACGGGGGCAGACCGCCGGCCGCGCCGGAACTCATCGCGGTGGCCCCACCTCCATCGTCCACACCCTCACCCGATCCGCCTCCTGCACTCCTCCGCGAGCCGCGGGTACGCGTCGCCGATCGCCTCGTAGATCCGCCGCCGCAGCAACAGCTCGGCCTCGGCCCGGCCCGTCGCCGCGAACAGCCCGTCCAGCAGCGCGTCGTACCTCCTCAGCACCTGACGCAGATAGTCGACCTGCCACCGCACGAGCGCCGCCGGCGGCACGGCCCCCTGCCGGACGCCGGGCGCCCGTCCCCGCCCGGCTCCGGGCGCCTGCCCCTGCCCCGCCCCGGGCCCCTGCCTCGCCGCAGGTCCCTGCCTCGCCCGAGGCCCTTGCCTCGCCCCGGCACCTTGCCTCGCCCCGGGCCCCTGGCCCGCGACGGGGCCCCGTTCCCGCCCCGTCCCGGGGGCGGGCCCCCGCGGCCCGGCGCCCGGCCCGCCCCCTCCGGCCTCTCCGCGCTCCACGGACAGGCGCCGGTGCCGCACCGCCCTCATCTCCAGCTCCGCGTCCGGCAACACCGGCACCCGGATCGGCTCCGCCCGGATGGCGCTCAGGACCGCCTGACGCCGTCGCTCCGCCGCGGCCCGAGCCGCCGCCGCCCCCCGCCCCGCCGCGGCCGTGCCCGCGGCGAACTCGGGCGTCCGCTCCACCGCCTCCACCCTGGCCAGCAGATACAGCCGCACGGGTGTCACCGACCACTGCCGGGGATTGCGCCCCTGCACATCAGGCTCGCCCAGCAGATCCCGCACCATCGCGTCCGACCACCCGCGCCCCCGGAGCCCCGCCTGCGTCACATACGTCATACGGTCCGTCATGATCCCGCCCCATGATGTAACTGAGAGTGACGAACTCAGTGAAGCGCACGCCACTGACAACGGCTGCCCTCCCCCGGCGACGAGGGCCCGCTGATCACCAGATCGGACCATTCCCACGTGGCACGCCCCTGGACCCGGATCCGCCCCCATACGCTCCCCGAGTGACCCGTACCACTGCCCTGAACACCGGACGTGACGACTTCCTCGCCTGGGCGGAGAAGGAGCGGGGAGCCACCCTGCCGATGCGCCCCACGGACGCCCTGCTCACCCTGCTGGCCCTGCGCGGCGCGGAACGCCGCGCAGGCGTGCCCGAACCGACGCCGGAGCTGCTCCGGCGCGTGCTGCACGAGGACCTCCCGCTGCTGCTCCACGCGACCCCGCACGAACTGGCCGCGCTCTCCGGCGTGGTCACCGTCCTGGCCGACCGGGTCCGGGCGGCCAACCGGCTCAACGCCAAGCGCCACGCACGCCTGCTCGCCGCGCTGGAGGAGGCGTTCCCCGCGTTCGAGCACGCCATGAACGACCCGCTGAACCTCACCTGGCCGCGCTGGTACGCCTCCCTGCTGCACGCCGACGGTGTCGACCCGGCCGACCGCGGGGCCGTGCGGGCCTGGTTCGCCCGACTGGAGGGCACCCCGCGCGCCGAGCGGCCCGTGCTCCCGCCGGAGGTGTGCCGCTCCGACGTCGCCAGCCGCACCTTCGCCGCCAGGGCCCTGCTCACCGAAGCCCTGCTCGCTGCCTCCGACCGGGACGCCCGGGACGCCCGGGACCCCCGCGGCCCGTCGCCCGCGGGCCCGCTGCTGCCCGGACCACCCCTGGAAGCGGTCGGACCGGACGAACTGGAACGCCGGTCCGCCGAACTGTCCGACCGCTGGACCGCCGACGGCCTGGCCGAGGCACTCGCGGGCCCGCACGCGGACCTCGCCCCCGGCCCCGAGTCACTGCCGCACCTCGCCCTCGCCGACCGCCTCCTCGACGAACACCTCGACTACTACGGGGACTCCGGCCGCCCGCTGCCACCCCCGCCCGGCCTGCCCGCACCGGACGAGATCCGGGGCCTGCTGCAGGCCGCCCCGCTGCCCGCCGCCCTCGCAGCCGGCGACGACGACCTGAGAGAACTCGCCGAGCGGTGCGGCTTCCCCGGCCCGGCCACCGCCGTGTGGACCGAGGGCACCCCCCAGGAGCTGACCGAACTCGGCGCGGACATCCTGGCCGCGACCGTCGAGCGCGTCGCCGCCGACGCCGGCCCCGACGACGAGTACGCCCTCGACGCGGCACATGTGCTCTACGCGCTCTACGAGCGCGGCTGCACCCCCGACTCCGTGGCGCGCAAGGCGTCGGAGGTCGCGGGCTGGGAGGTCGACCCGGAGCTGGAGGACGCCCCCGTCCCCGTCCCCGACCGCCCGGACGCCGCACCCGCGGCGTACACCACACCGCCCCCGGAGGAGCTGTCGGACCTGCTCCGGCTCCCCGGCCTGAGCGAGTCCGACCGCCGAGACCTCGACGTTCAGGCCCGCTCGCTGGCGGCCGTGGTCGACCGGCTGGCCGAGACCGGCTGTGTCTTCCGCGCCGGCGACACCTACGGGCTCACGCCGCTCGGCAGCGCCGTGGTGCGCCACACCCTGCGGGCCGGTCATGTCGCCGTGCCCGACCGGGAGACCCTCGCCGGCCGGGACGCCGCCGAGATCCTCGGGGCGGTCGACGCCTGGCCGCCGGCGATCGCCGCGGAGACCCTGGCGTCGTGGGCCGCCGGTCGCGGCGGCGGCGACGAGGCCTGGGGCGAACTGCTCGCGGCCGTGCCCGCCGCGGTCGCCGCCGACGCCGACGCCCCCGCCCTCTTCGCACGGCTCGACCTCGCCGGTGTTCCGGGCGGACCGGTCCGCGCCGCCCTCACCGACCCGGTCGCCGGCGGATACGCCCACCGGCTGCTGACCGAGCGGGGCGAGGACGTGCCGGAGGAGGAGGTGCCCCCCGCGGCCCGCGCCCATCTGCTCGTCGGCGAACTGCGCCTGCGCTGGGTACGGGACATGCGCGTGATGGTGGAGGCGACGGCCGAGGACCGGGCGCCGGAACCGGCTCCGACCGGGCTCGTCGACGCCTTCGACGCGGCCGCCTCCGGCTGGCCCGGCGGCGCCGAGGCCCTGGTGCGGGCGCTCGCCGACGCCCGGCCGGACGTGGCGCCGATCCTGGAGGACCTCGCCGAACGGCACCCGGACCGGGCGCTGTCCGCCGCCGCGGCCCGCACGGCGAGGCGCCTGCGCAGGGAGGAGGCCCACCGCGCCGGGGCGCGCCGCGGGTGAGGGCCGCGCTGTGCCGGGGGCCGGCCGGACCCGTCGGCGGGACCGGGGGAGCGGACCGGCCCGCCGGCGGGATCGGAAGAGCCGTCAGAGCGCGGACAGGTACATTCCCGACGGGCCGTAGCCGGCCGTGTTCCGGCACGTGTGGTCGCCGGTCGTCCGTGCGTGCATCAGGGCGAGGCAGCGTCCCTGGGCGAGCTGGCCGTAGTGGTTGGGGTGCATGGACTCCTGGACGGGCCCCTGGGTGGAGTCGCTGTCGATCCACCGGGCCCACTCGCTGGCCGTCGCCGACGCCGGCTGCGCGGCGCTGACCAGCCGGCTCGTCCGGGCGCAGACCTCACGGCCCTGGAGCATGTCGCGCAGGTCCAGGAACTGCACGCCCTTCTGGGCCGCAACTGCCCTGAGCCGCCCGGCGAGCTGCGGGACCAGCGAGTCGCGTGCCCAGTCCGAGTCCTTGTTCCAGAAGGGACAGCCGCCGGTGCTGACACGGCTCCAGCCGCTTTCCGTATACCGGTTCTCGCTGCCGCGGGGGATGGGGGAGGGGTAGGACTGCAACACGATCCGGTAGTCCGAAGCGGTATATCCGGCCGCCGACATGACGGCCCGTATCTCGTCGATCGACTTGCCGACCCCGGCCATCGCCGCGTCGATCCTCGCGTCCACGACGGCCTGCTGGTCGTCGTGGCAGTACGAGTACCAGATGATGTAGTCCTTGGCGCAGGCGGCGATGATGTCGGCGAAGCCGAGGTCGTTGCCGCCGATCGAGAGCGCGATCAGCCGGACCCGGTGGCCGGCGGCGACGGCCGCGAGCCGGTCGGCCTGGGGCGCCTCGCCCTTGAACCACTGGCCGCCGTTCGACGACCGGAACACATGGGACGTGAGGGCCCCGGAGCAGGCGAGGTTGATCTGTGCCTCGGCGAGGCCGGCGGTGCCGTGCACCTCTGCGGAGTCCGAGCGGTGACAGCCGTTCGCGGACGTCGTCCCGTACACCCGGGCCGGGTCGTATCCGCTGCCGGTCCAGGCCCGGTCGGTGCCGTCGCGGCTGCCGCTGTCGGTGAGGCTGTTGCCCTGCCAGCGGCCCGCCTCGCCGGAGATGTAGCTGTCGCCCATGGAGACGATCGCGGTGGGACCCGAGGAGGGGCTGGCCGCCGAGGGGGTCGTCCCGGTGGTCAGCAGGGCGGTGCAGGCGAGCGGCAGGGCGAGGGCCGAGGCGGCGGTGCGCCGCCAGGACCGTCTGAGGGGGTGGAAGGGGATGAGGGCGGTGCGGATTCCGGTCACAGCGGCTCCTGTGGTCGGCCGCGCCCGGAGCCGCGCCGGCCCATGCCGGAGCACGGCGGGGCACGGGTGGATCCGGGCGGTGTGGCGTGGGAGGTGGGGCCGCCGGCCGGTGGCATGCGGAATCTCGCACGGGCCGGTTTGTTACCGCTAGGTAGCCGTCGATTTCGGTTCGGTTACGTCACCGAGTGCCGGCTCCGCCCACCGCGCGCGCCCCGGGGACCGGTGGGTGCCGGGGTCTTGTTGCCGGGGCCGGGCCGTGCCATACAGGTCTGGACCAATCCTCGTCCGGACACGGAGGCCCGCCCGTGCAACGTCCCCCCGCCGTAACCGCGTTGATGTGCGCCGTACTCCTCCTGGCGGCGGCCTGCGCGGAGGAGGAGCCGAAGGACACCCGGAGCCCCACCCCTCCCGCCGGGGTGACGGCCCAGGCCGGCAGCGCCACATCGGTGCACGTCATGTGGGACCACGCCACCGACGACACCTCGGTCATCGCCTACGACGTCTTCGTGGGCGGCCGGAAGGCCGCCACGGTGCCGGGCGCCAAGCACATGGTCGACCTCGACCGCCTCGCCCCCCGCACCCCTTACCGCTTCACCGTCCGGGCCCGCGACGCCGCCGGCAACGTCTCCGCCCCCAGCGCCGCCGTCGCCCTCACCACCCCCGCCCCGGCTCCCGACGACCGCGGGGCCCCCACCCGACCCGCGGCCCTGCGCGGCACCGTCGACGGTCCCCGCGCGGTGACCCTGACCTGGTCCGCGGCCTCCGACGACACCGGCGTCACCGCCTACGACGTCTACCAGGAGGACGTGCGCGTCCACAGTGTCACCGGCACCACGACCACCGCCCGCATCACCGGACTCAGGCCCGGCACCGTCTACACGTTCACGGTCCGTGCCCGCGACGCGGCCGAGAACTCCTCACCCGACAGCAACCCCGTCGACCTCACCACCACGCCCGCGCCCGGCGCCGCTCCCCCCACCGCGCCCACCGCCCTGACCGCGACCGCGAGCGGCGGCGGCATCCGGCTGACCTGGACCCCGCCCGACACCGGGGCACCGGTCAAGGAGCACCAGCTCTTCCTCAACGGCCGGTTCGCCACGACGATCGTCTGGGGCGCGGCCCCGCCCACCGGCACCGCCACCTACACCTTCACGGTGACCGACCGGCCCGGAACCCGGTACAGCGTCAAGCTCCGGGCCAGACTGCCGGACGGGACGTGGGGCGACTTCTCCGCCCAGCGCACCGTCGTCGTCAGCGCAGCCGGCGCATGAACACGTCCGCCTGCCCGTTCGTGTCGCCCGGGACCAGGTTGTCGCCGTCCGAGTCGAACAGCGCGACGCGCCCCCGGGCGTCCAGCGCGACGGTCGACGGGCCGTAGCCGGTCGGGGCCGAGCCGTCGTGCGTGACGGTGAGGCGCTCGACGGCGCCCGTCCGCAGGTCGCGCACGAAGGCGTCCTCGGTGCCGTCGGTGTCGCCCGGGACCAGATTGCCGGCGGACGAGAGGAACAGCACCCGCCGGTTGTCGGCGCTGACGACGGCCGCGGTCGAATGGCCACCGGTGGCCTGGGAGCCGTCGTGGGCGGTGTTGACCCGGGTGACGGTTCCCGTCTCCAGGTCCCGTACGAAGATGTCCATCTCTCCGTTGGTGTCGCCCGGGACGACCGTGGGGGAGAGGGCCGAGAACAGCGCGTGGCGGCCGTCGGGGCTCAGGGCTATGCCCGACGCGCCGACCGGGTCACCCGCCGAGGTGGCGCTGGCGACCGTGGTCCGGCCGGTGCGCAGGTCATGGACGTACATGGGGTAGAGGCGCGGACGGCGCGGGTCGGGTGCCGGCTCCGCCCCGGCCGGTCCGGAGCCGGGCTCGCCGGGCGCGGGAACCAGGTTGGACCGGGACACGAACCCGATCCGGCTGCCGTCGGCGCTGATCACCGGGTCCACCCGGGACGCGCCCGTGCCCTGGACACCGTCACTGCGGACGCTCACCCGCTTCGTCACGGCCCTGCCGCGGTCCCGTACGAAGATGTCGTTCACGCCGTTGGTGTCGCCGGCGACCAGGTCGTCCCGCGCGGACGAGAACGCCACATGACGCCCGTCGGCGCTGATGGCCGGGTTGTCCGAGTCGCGGGTGCCTGGCGCCCCGCCCTCGGTGACGCGCTCGGTCCGGCCGGTTCGGCGGTCGTGCACGAAGATGTCGACGGCGTCGTTGCCGTCACCCGGCACCAGGTCGGGCGCGTGGGACGCGAAGGCCACGAGGCGTCCGTCGGCGCTGAGCGACGGACCGTGGGAGTACGAGGATCCCTGGGCGCCGTCGCTCGCGACGCTGACGCGTTCGGTTCTGCCGGTGCGCAGATCGCGGACGAAGACGTCCCGCTGTGCGTTGGTGTCGCCCGGCACCAGGTTGGTCGCAGCGGAGGTGAAGGCGGCGAAACGGCCGTCGGCGCTGATCGCCGCGCCGTCCCCGCCCAGGTCCGCCTGTGTGCCGTCCGACGCGGTGCTCACCCGTTCGACGGGCGGGACCGGCCGCGCGGCGGCCCCCGCCGGAAGCAGCGTGGTCGCCGCCGCCAGTAACGCGACGACGGCCGTGCTCATGGCTGTACGCATGTTCCCCCTCCGATTCGTCTGTTCGGCGCGGCAGTTCGCGCCCCCGCCGAACGCTCCCGCTCCGTCCGACAGGCGCCACCACGCCTCCGGCTCCGACTGGCCCATCCCGGACCAGTCGGGGGTCTCCTCGACCAGGGCGCGGCCGAGACGGCGGCCCAGGTCGACCATGGTGCGGCCCGAGGCCCGCCCGGTCTTCGTCGTAGGCCGCCGGCGCCTCGCGCGGACCGCCGGCCCCGCAGGCACGACGCCGTGCGCGCCTCCGCGCCGTCGGGCGGCGGCGTGACGGCGAGGGCCGCCGTCCCGGCGCGGAAATCGACGGACGCGGGCACCCGGGCGCGCAACTCACGCCACGACGGCCCCCGGTTGTACGTCCGGAACGGGAACGGCAGGGTGCCGATCACCCGGCCCGGCGGAGCCGGCCCGTCGCGCACGTACCAGCGGCGCCGGGAGAGCCGGCTCCACGGCATGTCCGCGTCGAGGCAGCCCGACGCCTCCGGTCCGGCGTACCGGGTGTCGTGGACGGCCAGTCCGACACCGCGGTCCGCGAGGTGTCCGGCGGCGCGTTCGTACACCGTGATCCGCTCGGCGCCGGCGCGGAGCACGGCGAGCGCGGCGGCGCAACCGGCGATGCTGCCGCCCACCACGGCGGCACCCGACAGACGCATGCCGCACAGAATGACAGCTCCGCCCCCGGTGCTGTGCGGTACCGGGGGCGGAGATGCGCCAGTCGGGCGGCGCGTGGGATCAGCCGACGAGCTGCTCGTAGGCGGGCAGCGTCAGGAAGTCCGCGTAGTCCTCGTCGAGGGAGACCTTCAGCAGCAGGTCGTGCGCCTGCTGCCAGGTGCCGGCGGTGAAGGCCTCCTCGCCGATCTCCGCGCGGATCGCGGCCAGTTCCTCGGCGGCGACCTTGCGGGCGAGCTCGGGCGTGGCCTTCTCGCCATTCTCGAAGACGACCCCGGCGTTGATCCACTGCCAGATCTGGGAGCGGGAGATCTCGGCGGTCGCCGCGTCCTCCATCAGGTTGAAGATGGCCACCGCGCCGAGGCCGCGCAGCCACGCCTCGATGTAGCGGATGCCGACCTGGACGGCGTTGCGCAGCCCCTCGTACGTCGGCTTCGCGTCGAGCGAGTCGATGGCGATCAGGTCGCCGGGCGCGACGGCGACATCCTCGCGGAGGCGGTCCTTCTGGTGGGGCCGGTCGCCCAGCACCGCGTCGAAGGAGGCCATCGCGATCGGGACCAGGTCGGGGTGGGCGACCCAGGAACCGTCGAAACCGTCGCCGGCCTCGCGGTCCTTGTCCGCCTTGACCTTCTCGAAGGCGACCTTGTTGACCTCGGCGTCCTTGCGGGACGGGATGAAGGCCGCCATGCCGCCGATGGCGTGCGCGCCGCGCTTGTGGCAGGTGCGGACGAGCAGTTCGGTGTAGGCGCGCATGAACGGGGCCGTCATGGTCACCGCGTTGCGGTCCGGGAGGACGAACTTCTGCCCGCCGTCACGGAAGTTCTTGACGATGGAGAAGAGGTAGTCCCAGCGGCCGGCGTTGAGGCCCGCGGCATGGTCGCGGAGCTCGTAGAGGATCTCCTCCATCTCGTACGCCGCCGTGATCGTCTCGATCAGGACGGTCGCGCGGACGGTGCCCTGCGGGATGCCGACGTAGTCCTGAGCGAAGACGAAGATGTCGTTCCAGAGGCGGGCCTCCAGGTGCGACTCCGTCTTCGGCAGGTAGAAGTAGGGGCCCTTGCCGAGGTCGATGAGGCGCTGGGCGTTGTGGAAGAAGTACAGACCGAAGTCGACGAGCGCTCCCGGCACCGGGCGGCCGTCGAAGGTCAGGTGCCGCTCGTCCAGGTGCCAGCCGCGCGGGCGCATGACGACGGTGGCGAGCTGGTCCGCGTCCTCGAGGGCGTAGGACTTGCCGGTCCGCGGGTCGGTGAAGTCGATCTTCCGCTCGTACGCGTCGATCAGGTTGAGCTGGCCGAGGACGACGTTCTCCCACGTGGGGGCGGACGCGTCTTCGAAGTCTGCGAGCCAGACCCTGGCGCCCGAGTTCAGGGCGTTGATGGTCATCTTGCGGTCGGTCGGGCCGGTGATCTCGACACGGCGGTCGTTCAGCGCGGGCGGTGCCGGCGCGACCTTCCAGCTGTCGTCCTCCCGGATCCGTGCGGTCTCCGGGAGGAAGTCGAGGGTGCTGGTGCGGGCGATCTCGGCGCGGCGCTCGGCCCGTCGGGCGAGGAGTTCGTCCCGCCGGGGCGTGAACCTCCGGTGCAGCTCGGCCACGAAGGCCAGGGCGGCGTCGGTGAGGACCTCGTCCTGCCGGGGCAGGGGCTCGGCTTCGACGATGGCCAGCGGGGACGGCGCTGGTGCGGACATGAGCTGTCACTTCCTTCAGCGGGGGCGCGGCGCGGGCGGCCGCCGGGCGTACGCGCGCGGCACTGAGTGCCGTGGGAGCCGAGATACGGTCACGGGCGCCTTCTGACGATCGGGTGCTTCTGAACAGTGGATACTAGTTTCCTCATGGTGGAAGTTCAATGGTTTGTTGATGTCGAGATTCTCAGGGTCGACAGAACATGGCGCTGAGTGCCACGCCGTTCACGCCCCGCGCATCCCCGCCCGCCCGGCCGGTCACTCCAGACGGCCCAGATCCGCCTCCGTGTCGATGTCGTACGGCTCGGCGACGTCCGAGCAGTCGACCAGCGTGATCGACCGCTCGTGCTCCTTCAGATAGACGCGTGCCCCCCGGTCGCCCTCCGCACTCGCCATCACCTCCGCCCAGCGGTCCGCCCCGAACAGCACCGGATGGCCGCGCCTCCCGCCGTACGCGGCCGCCACCAGGGACGAGCGGGAGCGGTACGCCGCCACCACCCGGGCCACCGCCCCGGCCCCGATCCCCGGCTGGTCCACCAGCGACACCACCACCGCGTCCGCCCCCGACCCCGCGAGCGAGGCCAGCCCGGCCCGCAGCGACGACCCCATGCCCTCCTCCCACGCCGGGTTGTCCACCAGGACCGACCCGGGCAGCGAGGCCCGCTCACGCACCGACCCGGCCGCGGCGCCCAGCACCACGTGGACCACCGGGCAGCCCCCCTCGCGCAACACCCCCACCGCGTGCTCCACCAGCGGGCGGCCCCGGTGCTCCAGCAGCGCCTTCGGCCGGCCGCCGAGCCGCCGGCCGGCTCCCGCCGCGAGCAACAGCCCGGCGATCAGCGGTTCGTCTCGTGTCGTATGTCCCATGTGGAGTGCATACCGCATGCCCTTGCCGGGATCTTCGCCCGGCTCGCGCGTGAACCACAGGGTCCGCCTTGGATAGGGTGCGGGTCCGGCATTGAATAAAGCAGTGCGAAGTCCTTTTCAGGAGACATGGGTTCATGAGTGGTGGTCCGCGTGGGGGAACGGTCTTCAAACCGCTTGAGGACGACGATCCGCGTTCTGTAGCCGGATACCGGCTCGCCGCGCGCCTCGGCGCAGGCGGCATGGGCAAGGTGTACCTCTCGTACACACCGGGCGGGCGGCCCGTCGCCATCAAGGTGATCCGGCCCGACTTCGCCGAAGACGCCGAATTCCGGCGCCGGTTCGCGCAGGAGGTCCAGTCCGCCCAGCGCGTCCAGGGTCTCTACACGGCGCCCGTCATCGACGCCGACACCGACGCGCAGCAGCCGTGGCTCGCCACCGCGTACGTCCCCGGCCCGTCCCTCGCCGACGCGGTGGTCGCCCACGGGTCGCTGCCGGTGGACACCGTCCTGCTGCTGGTCGCCGGCATCGCCGAGGCCCTGCAGGTCATCCACGGCGCCGGCATCGTCCACCGCGACCTCAAGCCCGCCAACGTCCTGCTGGCCGCGGACGGCCCGCGCGTCATCGACTTCGGTATCGCGCGCGCCGCGGACGCCACGTCGCTCACCGGCACCGGCGTCACCATCGGCACCCCGTCCTTCATGTCGCCCGAGCAGGCGGCGGGCCGTCAGATCACCCCGGCCACCGACATCTTCGCGCTCGGTCAGATCGCCGCCTACGCCGCCAAGGGCACCCCGGCGTTCGGCGAGGGCACCTCGCACGGCGTGCTCTACCGGATCGTGCACGAGGAGCCCGACCTCGCGGGCGTTCCCGAGCGGCTCCACGAGCTCGTCAGCCGCTGCCTGACCAAGGACCCGGAGGGCCGCCCCTCGGTCGCCGACATCCTCGCCCTGTGCCAGGCCGCCAACGACCAGACGGCGCTGCGCCGTCCGGAGGAGTGGCTGCCGGGCGCCGTCGCCGCGGACATCACCACCCGTGCCGCCGCCCCCGCACCGGCCGCGTCCACCACGCCGCCGCCGCCCGCCCAGGCCCCCGCCCAGCCGGCCGCCCCCGCCACGCCGGCGCAGGGCTTCCCGGCCGGTGCGCCCACCCCGGCCGCGCAGACGCCGACCGCCCACGCGGCGCCGGCGACCCCGCCCCCCGGCTTCGGCCCGCCGCCCGCCGCGCACGCGCAGCCGCAGCACGCCCAGCCGCAGCACCAGCAGTACCCGCAGCAAGCGCACCCCGCGCAGGCGCACACCCAGCCGGCCCACCCGCAGCAGGCCGGCCACCCCCAGCAGCCCGGTGGCTACGGCTACCCCCACACCCAGCCCACCCCGCAGCCCTACTCCGGCCCCCACCCCGCCGCGGCGACGCCCCCGAAGAAGGGCAAGAAGGCCCTCGCCATCGCCGTCGCCGCCATGTTCGTCGTCGGCGGTCTGGCCGGTGGCGGCGCCTACCTGGCGCTGTCCGGCAAGGACAAGGACAACAAGACCTCGAACGAGGCGGACGCCAAGCCGGACTCGACCCCGCAGAAGCAGGACCCGACGGCCGACGCCACGCCCGGCGGGGACACCCCGTCCGGCGACACGGCCGAGGACCCGACGAAGCCCGCGGAGCCGGTGGCCGACCCCAAGCCCGTGACGTACACGGGGATCGACCTGACGGACGGCTACCACCTGACGATGGAGGACGACCCCGTCAAGCCCTCCGGCGACGAGGCCAACCAGGACTTCACGTACGACTGGAGCCTCGGCTGGGTCACCGTCGAGGACGGCCGGATGATCCTGCTCCGCGCGGGACAGCAGGGCGACCTCGAGACCTGCCGCAGCGAGACCCGCTTCACGCAGAAGATGGACCTCGACGCGGTGGCCAAGGGTGCCAAGCTCTGTGTCCTCACCAACACCGGCCACGTCGGCGTGGTGACGTACCACGGCAAGTCGCCCGACTCGGACCCCAGCAAGTACATCACGGTGGACGTCACCGTCTGGCGCAACGCCCTCGCCCCGGAAACCACGTCCTGAGTTTCGTCCCGGGTGTGGCGCGCCGCACCCGGGATGGCGTTAAGTACAGGAACGGGCGTACAACGGAGTGCGCGCACGGGGGGAGAGCCGTTGTTGCGAAGCGTGGGGCGAAGGCGCGTGACCGGGAGCGGCGAGGACCCGAGAGTGACCCGGCTGCGCGCCGCGGTCTCCCGGCTCCGCCGCGAACTGGCCGCCCACCCGGCCGAGTTCCTGGACCGTGGCATCGCCGAGGACGAACTCGCCTCGCTCGCGGCGATGGCGATCAGCGGTGTGCCCGAGGTGCGCCGCCTGCGCCGCTCCCTCTTACTGATCGCGGGGGCGATCGGCTCCGTCAGCGCGCTCGGGTCCGCGCTCACCGACGTGCGCGACGCCGTGGAACTCTTCGGCGAGCAGCCGCGCTGACGGGCCTGCGGGCCGCGACCGCCGGCCGGTGGCGGGCGCCCCGCGGGCTAACGGCGGATCAGGCGGCGGGCGGTCGCCGCCGCCACCGCCGCGGTGCGTGAGTCGACGCCCAGCTTGGCGAAGACATGCACCAGATGGGACTTCACCGTCGCCTGGCTGAGGAACAGCCGTTTGCTGATCTGCTGGTTGGACAGGCCCTCGCCCACCAGCTGCAGCACCTCAAGCTCCCGCTTGGTCAGCGCCTGTGCCGGTGTGCGCATCCGGTCCATCAGGCGGTGCGCCACCGCGGGGGCGAGCGCCGACTGTCCGGCGGCCGCCGTGCGGACGGCCGCCGCGAGCTCCTCCGGGGGCGCGTCCTTGAGCAGATAGCCGCTCGCGCCCGCCTCCACGGCGGCCAGGATGTCGGCGTCCGTGTCGTACGTCGTCAGCACCAGCACCCGGGGCGCCCCGCTCCGCGCGGTGATCGCCGCGGTCGCTTCCGCGCCGTGCATCCCGGCACCGAACTGCAGGTCCATCAGGACGACGTCGACATCCCCGGCAGCCGCCAGTTCGACGGCGCGCTCGGCGGTCGCCGCCTCCGCGGCCACCGTGAAGTCGGGTTCCGTGTCGAGGACCGCGCGCAGCCCGGCGCGGACGACGGGGTGGTCGTCGGCGAGGAGGAGCCGGACGGTCATACGGCGCCTCCGGCGCTCACCGGCACGGGCAGCGGCAGCGCGACCGCGACGGCGGTGCCCTGACCGGGCGCGGACTCCACGGTGAACGTCCCGCCCAGCGATTCGGCCCGGGAGCGCATCGCCGTCAGCCCGAAGCCGCCCCCCGCCGACGGCGGGACGCCCACGCGCGGGTCGAAGCCCTTGCCGTCGTCCACCACGTCCAGCGTCACCGACGCGTCCATGAACGTCAGGGTGATCTCCGCACGCCCGGCCCCCGCGTGCCGCACGGTGTTGGCCAGCGCCGACTGGGCGATCCGCAGCAGTGCCACCTCGTACGGCGTCGGCAGCCCGGCGGGCGCGCCGGACACGGAGAACCGCACCCGGGGCCCCGGGCCGCCCGGCTCGCACAACCGCTCCAGCGCCGCCGCCAGCGAACCGCGCTCCAGGTCGGCCGGCGCCAGCGCCCGGACGAACCGCCGCGCCTCGGCCAGGTTGTCCTGTGCCGCGAGCCGCGCCCGCTCGATGTGCCCCGCGGCCGGGGAGCCGTCCGGCAGCACCCGCTCGGCGGCCCGCAGCAGCAACTGGATCGACGACAGGCCCTGGGCGAGCGTGTCGTGGATCTCGCGGGCCAGCCGCTCCCGTTCCGCCAGCGTGCCCGCGTGCCGCTCGGCCGCGGCCAGCTCGGCCCGGGTCGAGATCAGCTCCTCGATCAGTCGCCGGCGCCGCTCGCTCTCCCGGTACAGCGCCTGATAGCCGAGGACCGTCGCGACGGCGACGGCCGCGCCCAGCAGCGGTCCGATGAACGCGCCGGGATTGAGGGCAGCGCCGTGGCGCACGTACGACAGGATCGCGGCGCCCGCGGTCGCGCCGACGGCCGGCAGCGACCATCGCACCGGCAGCAGGTGCAGCTGGAGGAAGTAGAGCGGGAACGCCGCCCACAGCCCGTCCGGCGTCAGCGCCAGCAGCACCAGCCACGCCGCGCACAGGGCGCCCAGCCAGAGGGCCGCCGCGGACTGGGAGCGGCGCACCACGGGCAGCGCCGACCCCACCGCGTACACGGCGCCCGTCGCGGCGGCGGCCGCGACGACGGCGGGATCACCGGCCGAGCGGAGCGCGGACAGCGCCAGCAGACCCGCCATGAGCAGATGCAGACAGACGCGCAGGGCGCGCAGGGCGGGGGTGAGCGAACGGGGATCCATGACCCGTCCAGCGTAGGCGGACGCCGCAAGTCCGCCCTCAATCGAAAGTTTGATTACGGGCCCACCCGTGGCGCGATGCCGCACTCCGCCGGCCGCCAGCAGGCTGGTCCCCATGTTCGTGGCATGGAGAGATCTGACATTCGCCAAAGGGCGGTTCGCGCTGATGGGCACGGTGATCGTGCTGATCACCCTGCTGGTCGGGCTGTTGTCCGGGCTGACGGCGGGGCTCGCCCGGGAGAACATCTCGGCGATCACCGGGCTGCCCGCCGACCGGCTCGCCTTCGCGGCCCCGCCCCCGGGGCAGGCGGTGTCCTTCACGAACTCCTCGGTGACCGAGAAGGCGTGGCGCACCTGGGCCGGCCGTCCCGGGGTGACGTCCGCCGAACCGGTCGGCATCCGCACCCTGAACGCCACCGCCGGCGACCGCACGGCAGCGGTCTCCGCCTTCGGCACCGAGTCCGGCGCCGGGATCGCGCCCCACAGCGGGCTGCTCGGGCCCGGCAAGGGCGTCCTGTCCGTTCCGGCCGCCGAGGAGCTCGGCGTGCGCGTGGGCGAGCGGGTGCGGATCGGGCCCCGGGAGATCACGGTCGCGGCGGTCGCCGGGGACGCCTCGTACAGCCACACGCCCGTGGTGTGGACGTCCCTCGACGACTGGCAGGGGCTCGGCCGCAGCGGCACCACGCCCGGGGAGCAGGCCACCGTCATCGCGCTGAAGGTGCGGGGCGCCGCCGATCTCGTGGCGGGCGACGAGGCGGCCGGGACCCGGACCACGGCCGTCGACGAGGCGCTCACCGCCATCGGGTCCTACCAGGCCGAGAACGGGTCGCTGCAACTGATGCGCGGCTTCCTCTTCGTGATCTCCGCGCTCGTCATAGGGGCGTTCTTCACGGTGTGGACCATCCAGCGCAGCGGGGACGTGGCGGTGCTGAAGGCGCTGGGGGCCTCGACCCCGTACCTCCTCAAGGACGCCCTCGGGCAGGCCGTGGTGATGCTCGGGGCCGGGACACTGCTCGGCACCGGTCTCGCGGCCGGGGCGGGCGCGCTCCTCAGCGGCGGCGACGTGCCGTTCGTCATGGAGCCGCTGACCGTCCTCGGCCCGGCCGCCGTGATGATCGTCCTCGGCATGCTCGGCGCTGCCCTGTCCATCCGGCGGATCACCGCCGTCGACCCTCTGACCGCCCTCGGGAGCGCCCGGTGAACACCGCGAACCTGCAGCTCGACGACGTGACACTCACCTACCCCGACGGGGACGGGCGGCTGACCGCCCTGGACTCGGTGAACCTGGACGTCCCCGCCGGCACGCTCACCGCGGTGGTCGGCCCCTCCGGCTCGGGCAAGTCGAGCCTGCTGGCGGTCGCCGCGACGCTCGTGACCCCGGACCGAGGACGGGTCGTCGTGGCCGGTACGGACACCGGCACGCTGGACCGGGCCGGGAAGGCGGCGCTGCGCCGCGAGCAGGTCGGGATCGTCTTCCAGCAGCCCCATCTGCTGCCGTCGCTGACGGCGGTCGAGCAGCTCGGGGTCATGGCCCATCTGTCGCGGCGCGGCACCGGAAGGGCGCGGGCCATGGAACTGCTCGACGCGGTCGGGCTCGCCGGCCTCGCGGGCCGCCGCCCGCACCAGCTCTCCGGCGGGCAGCGCCAGCGCGTCAACATCGCCCGGGCGCTGATGAACGAGCCGGCCGTGCTCCTGGTCGACGAGCCGACCAGCGCGCTGGACCACGAGCGGGGCGCCGCGGTCCTCGACCTGCTGGTCAGCCTGACCCGGGCGCGCGGCACGGCGACGGTGCTGGTCACGCACGACCGGGCCCAGCTCGGGCGCGTGGACCGGACGGTGTCCGTGCGGGACGGCAGGCTGACCTGACGAGGAGGCCCGGCCGGGACGCCGTGTCCCGGCCGCCGGCTGGCCGACCCGCCGTCGTCGTCCCAGCATGAAAGAAACCGCTGCGACGCTGGAGGCACTGTGCCGACGCTCCACATCGAGCACGCGATCACGGACTACGCGGTCTGGAAGGCCGCGTTCGACAGTTTCGGGGACTTCCGCCGCCAGGGCGGGGTGCGGGAGTACCGCATCCAGCGTCCGCTGGACGACGACAAGCTGCTGGTCATCGACCTGGACTTCGACTCGGTGGGCGAGGCGGAGCGGTTCCTCGAGGCCCTGCGGACCAGGGTGTGGCCCTCGGCCGACCTCGCTCCCGCACTCGTCGGCACGCCGCGGGCGATGGTCGTCGACCTGGTGGAGCGGGGCAGGCCCGGCGAGGCCTGAGCGTCCCGCCGGGCCTGCCCCGGCATGCCGTGGCGGCCCGGCGGTGGGATCGGTGGGATCCGTGCGACCGGTGGGATCCGTGGGACCGGTGGGTCAGCCTGCCGTGCCCGAGGTGCTGGCGAGGGCCGTCGAGAGGTCCTGGGCGACCTCCTGGAGGATCGGCACGATCTTCTCCGTCGCCGCCTCCGTCACGCGGCCCGCCGGCCCCGAGATCGAGATGGCGGCGGCGGTGGGGGAGTCGGGCACGGAGACCGCGATGCAGCGGACGCCGATCTCCTGCTCGCTGTCGTCGAGGGCGTACCCGATCCGGCGGACCTGCTCCAGGGCGTCCAGGAAGCCCTCGGGCGTGGTGATCGTCTTCTCGGTGGCGGCCGGCATGCCGGTGCGGGCGAGCAGCGCCCGTACCTCCTCCGCCGGGGTGTGGGCGAGCAGCGCCTTGCCCACACCGGTGGAGTGCGGCAGGACGCGCCGGCCGACCTCGGTGAACATGCGCATCGAGTGCTTCGAGGGCACCTGGGCGACGTACACGATCTCGTCGCCGTCGAGCAGTGCCATGTTCGCCGTCTCGCCGGTCTCCTCGACCAGGCGCGCGAGGTAGGGGCGGGCCCAGGTGCCGAGCAGCCGGGAGGCGGATTCGCCCAGGCGGATCAGGCGGGGGCCCAGGGCGTAGCGGCGGTTGGGCTGCTGGCGGACGTATCCGCAGGCGACCAGGGTCCGCATCAGCCGGTGGATGGTGGGCAGCGGCAGGCCGCTGCTGGAGGAGAGCTCGCTCAGCCCGACCTCGCCGCCCGCGTCGGCCATCCGCTCCAGGAGGTCGAATGCGCGCTCCAGGGACTGGACGCCACCGGTCGCGGCGGCGGGCTTGGCGGCGTCGGTGGTGCTGGCGCTGGACGTCGGCACGTCAAGGGTCCTTTCGAGGCGGACGGGCAAGGCAGCAGCCTACCGGGCCGTCCGCTCCGGCACATCGCCCGCGGTGGGACGTACTCGCCGGTCAGGGGCTGTTTGTCCGTGTGTCCGCAGGGTTCCGCGGCGGGCGGACGAGCTGTCGCCTGTGGGTAACTACGTTCTGCTGATCGAAATTCCCTTTCCACTTCATGGAAACATCCAAGTGGCCGAAGTGCCACCGCGCGACCGGCGGGGCCACTCTTGACGGGGTGGAATACGACGTGAACACTTCTTCAACAGTTCGTTGAAATTTCTGAGGGCTCGATGAAGTGGACGATGTGGACGGAAACGTGGACGTGAACCTGGTACTGCGCTCGACGCGGGTCGTCACCCCCGAGGGGACCCGCGCCGCATCCGTCGCCGTAGCCGGCGGGAAGATCGGGGCGGTGCTGCCCCACGACGCCGAGGTGCCGGCCGGCGCCCGGCTGGAGGACGTCGGCGACGACGTCGTACTCCCCGGCCTCGTCGACACGCACGTCCATGTGAACGACCCGGGCCGCACCGAGTGGGAAGGCTTCTGGACCGCCACCCGCGCGGCCGCCGCCGGCGGCATCACCACCCTGCTGGACATGCCGCTCAACTCGCTGCCGCCCACGACGACCGTCGACCACCTGCGCACCAAGCAGGACGTCGCGCGGCCCAAGGCCCACGTCGACGTCGGCTTCTGGGGCGGCGCCCTGCCCGACAACGTCAAGGACCTGCGCCCGCTGCACGACGCCGGGGTCTTCGGGTTCAAGTGCTTCCTCTCGCCGTCCGGGGTGGACGAGTTCCCCCAGCTCGACCAGGAGCAGCTGGCCGCCTCGCTCGCCGAGATCGCCGGCTTCGGCGGACTGATGATCGTGCACGCCGAGGACCCGCACCACCTCGACGCCGCCCCGCAGAAGAGCTCGCCGAAGTACGCCGACTTCCTCGCCTCGCGGCCGCGCGACGCCGAGAACACCGCCATCGAGAACCTGATCAACCAGGCCCGCCGGCTCGACGCGCGGGTCCACGTGCTGCACCTCTCCTCCAGCGACGCGCTGCCCATGATCGCCGCCGCCAGGGGCGAGGGCGTGCGGATCACCGTCGAGAGCTGCCCGCACTTCCTCACCCTGACGGCCGAGGAGATCCCGGACGGCGCCACCGAGTTCAAGTGCTGTCCGCCCATCCGCGAGGCGTCCAACCAGGACGCCCTGTGGGAGGGCCTCGCCGACGGGACGATCGACTGCATCGTCTCCGACCACTCGCCCTCCACCGCCGACCTCAAGACCCCCGACTTCGCGTCCGCGTGGGGCGGCATCTCCTCCCTCCAGCTGGGCCTGCCCGCCGTCTGGACCGAGGCGCGCCGCCGCGGCCACACGCTCGAGGACGTCGCCCGCTGGATGTCCACGGCCCCGGCCGCGCTCGCGGGCCTCACCCGGAAGGGCGCCGTCGAGGCGGGCCGCGACGCGGACTTCGCCGTCCTCGCGCCCGACGAGACCTTCACCGTCGACCCGGCCGAGCTGCACCACCGCAACCAGGTCACGGCGTACGCGGGCAAGACCCTGCACGGCGTCGTGAAGTCCACCTGGCTGCGCGGTGTGCGCATCGCCGACAACGGCACCCCGGCCGCGCCCACCGGCCGGCTGCTCGAAAGGAACAAGTAACCCCCGTGACCGGCATACCTTCCTTCACCGGCGACGCCAGCCCCTACGGCGGCGGCGACCCGTACGCGGACTACCGCACCGCCGACTTCCCCTTCGCGGGCCTGGTCGACCTCGCCGACCGCCGGCTCGGCGCCGGCGTCATCGCCGCCAACGACGAGTTCTTCGCCGAGCGCGAGAACATGCTCAAGCCCGAGCCCGCCGAGTTCGACCCCGAGCACTTCGGGCACAAGGGCAAGATCATGGACGGCTGGGAGACACGCCGCCGACGCGGTGTCTCCGCCGACGAGCCGCACCCCACCGCCGACGACCACGACTGGGCGCTGGTACGCCTCGGCGCCCCCGGCGTCGTACGCGGCATCGTCGTCGACACCGCCCACTTCCGCGGCAACTACCCGCAGGCCGTCTCCGTCGAGGCCACCTCCGTCGCCGGCTCGCCGTCCCCCGAGGACCTGCTCGCCGCCGACGTGAAGTGGACGACCCTGGTACCCCGCACCGCCATCGGCGGCCACGCGGCGAACGGTTTCGCCGTCGACGCCGAGCAGCGCTTCACGCACCTGCGCGTCAACCAGCACCCGGACGGCGGCATCGCCCGGCTGCGCGTCTACGGCGAAGTGGCCCCGGACCCGGCCTGGCTGGGCGTGCTCGGCACCTTCGACGTCGTGGCGCTGGAGAACGGCGGCAGCGTCGAGGACGCCTCGGACCGCTTCTACTCCCCGGCCACCAACACCATCCAGCCCGGCCGCTCCCGCAAGATGGACGACGGCTGGGAGACCCGCCGGCGCCGCGACAAGGGCAACGACTGGATCCGCTACCGGCTCGTCGAGCAGTCGGCGATCCGCGCGGTCGAGATCGACACCGCGTACCTCAAGGGCAACAGCGCCGGATGGGCCGCCCTGTCCGTACGCGACGGCGCCGAGGGCGAGTGGACCGAGTTCCTCCCCCGCACCCGCCTCCAGCCCGACACCAACCACCGCTTCGTCCTGCCGGAGCCGGTCGTCGGCACCCACGTCCGCATCGACATCTACCCCGACGGCGGCATCTCCCGCCTGCGGCTGTTCGGCTCCCTGACGGACCGGGGCGCGGCACGCCTGACCACCCGTCACGACGAGCTCGCCTAGGGCATATTTCGAAAGTCCCGTCTGGCCGGGGCCCCGCCCCTCCGGGCGGACGACGCCACTTTCGAAACACGTCCCAGGGCGTCCCCGGCCCCAACGACCCGGGCAGCACGACACCTGCCCGACCTCCGCGAGGGCGCACCGGCCCGACAGCACCGGTGCGCCCTCGCGTGCTTCCCCCCCCGTGGGCGGGGGCGGCGCTAAGCGGCGTGGCCGCCGTCCACCGCGAACTCCGCCCCCGTGACGTACGCCGCCTCGTCGCCCGCCAGGTACGCCACCATCGACGCCACCTCGGCCGGGACGCCGAAGCGCCCCAGCGCCGTCATCGCGATCTGACCCGCGGCGTAGGGCCCGTCCGCCGGGTTCAGATCGGTGTCCACGGGGCCGGGGTGAACGATGTTCGCCGTGATGCCGCGGCCACCCAGCTCCCGCGCGAGTGCCTTGGTCAGACCGGTCAGCGCGGACTTGCTCATCGCGTAGAGCGTGCCGCCGGGCCCGGGCACACGCTGCGTCATGCACGTGCCGATCGTGACAATCCGCCCGCCCGCCGTCATCCGCGCCGCCGCGGCCCTGGAGGCCAGGAACACCCCGCGCACATTGACCGCGATGACCCGGTCCACCTCCGTGAGCGCCAGGCTCTCCAACGGGCCCAGCACCCCGACACCGGCGTTGTTGACCAGCACGTCCAGCCGGCCGCCCAGCGCGCCGGCGGCGCGCTCCACCGCCCCGGCGGCCTCGGTGGCGTCGGCCGAGTCGGCGCGCAGCGCGACACCGCGCCGGCCGGTCGCCTCGATCCTCCGTACGACCTCCTCGGCGGCGTCCTTGTCCCGCACATAGGTGAGGGCGACATCCGCGCCGTCCGCGGCCAGCCGCAGCGCGGTCGCGGCGCCGATGCCGCGGCTGCCGCCGGTGACCAGGGCCGTCCTGCCGTTCAAGGTGCTCATGGTGACCTCCGTCAGAAGTTGTTGACGGGTCAATCACAGCGGAGGCGCGGTCGTGGCACCGGCGGGAAACGGACAGCGAAATCCGCTGCCCGCCGGCCGATGAGTTCCGGCCGGAGGCGGGGTCTGCCCCTGTGACGCACGATGGGGAACTGACGGCACAGAACGAAAGGCACCAGCCATGGCCAAGCTCACCCTCACCACCTTCATGACGCTGGACGGCGTGATGCAGGCCCCCGGCGGCCCCGACGAGGACCGCACGGACGGCTTCGAGTACGGCGGCTGGAGCGTCCCCTTCGCGGACGAGGACTTCGGCCGGTTCATGACCGAGGTGTTCGACCGGGTGGACGCCTTCCTGCTCGGCCGGCGGACGTACGAGATCTTCGCCTCCTACTGGCCCAAGGTCACCGACGAGAACGATCCCATCGCGAGCCGCCTGAACAGCCTGCCCAAATACGTCGTTTCCCGGACCCTCGAGACGGCGGACTGGAACAACTCCACCGTCGTCAAGGGAGATCTCGCCCAGGAGGTCGACCGCCTCAAGCGGCAGTCCGGCCGGGAACTCCAGGTCCACGGCAGCGCCCGGCTGGCCCAGAGCCTGATCGCCGAGGGCCTCGTGGACGAGCTCAACCTCCTCGTCTTCCCGGTCTTCCTCGGCCAGGGACGCCGCCTCTTCCCCGACGGCGGCACCCCGACCGCGTTCGAACTGACCGGGCACCGCACCACCTCCACCGGCGTCACCATCCAGACCTACCGGCCCACCGGCCCGGCGGAGTTCGGCACATACGAGCTCGACCAGTAGCCACGCCGCGGGTACGGTGATCACCCCGCGTGCGAGCCGCCGAAGCCTCCACACCCCCCGAACGGTTGGAGACCCGGCCCGCCATGTCGTCGCTCGCCGCACCCGTGCCGTCCCTGGCCTCCCGCCGGGCCTGGCCCACCGACCTGCCCGTCCTTCTCGTCGCCGCCGTCTGGGGCGCCAGCTACCTCGCGGCCAAGGGCATCACCACCACGCACACCGTCGTCGCGGTGCTCGTCCTGCGCTTCTCGGTCGTGCTGCCCGTACTGGTCGCCGCCGGACACCGGCGGCTCCGGGCGCTGAGCGCCGCCCAATGGCGCGGAGCGGGCCTCCTCGGACTCGTCCTCAGCGGGATCTTCCTGCTGGAGACCTACGGGGTCGTCCACACCTCGGCCACCAACGCCGGGCTCATCATCAGCCTCACCATGATCTTCACCCCGCTCGCCGAGGCCGCTCTGAGCGGCTCCCGGCCGACCGGTTCCTTCCTGGCCGCGGCCGGGATCTCCGTCGCGGGCGTGGTGCTGCTCACCCAGAGCGGAGGGTTCACCACCCCCTCCCTCGGTGACCTGCTGATGCTCCTCGCGGCCCTGGCCCGGACCGCGCACGTGCTGGCGATGTCCCGGCTCCGGGCCGTCCGGGACGCCGACTCGATGTCGCTCACCACCGTCCAGCTCGGTACCGCCGTCGCCGTCTTCGCCGTGCTCGCCGCCGCCCCGGGGACCGGCGCCGCGCCCTGGACGGTGGCCGTCGGCTTCGGCCCCCGGGAGTGGGCCGGACTCCTCTTCCTCGCGGTCTTCTGCACGCTCTTCGCGTTCTTCGTGCAGATGTGGGCGGTGCGCCGCACCTCTCCCTCCCGGGTCAGCCTCCTGCTCGGCACCGAACCCCTGTGGGCGGCCGCCGCCGGCATCGCACTGGGCGGCGAACACCTGGGCCCCGTGGGCGCGACGGGCGGGGCGCTGGTGCTGCTCGGCACGGCATGGGGCCGCCGCGCCGCCGACCGGGCCGGACACTGAGCCCCCGTAGGGCGGGCCCTACGCCTTCCGCAGCCGGTCCGCGATCATCAGCACGGCGAACCCCACCACGGCGACCACGATGTTGGCGAACAGCTCCCGGCCGTGCAGGAACGTGAAGTAGTCGGTCATGTACCGCGTCAGGCCCATGAACCGGAACCAGCCCGTCAGCTCGCGCAGGACCCCGCACACCCCCAGGACCAGGAGGATCATGCCGACGTATTCGAGGATCTTCTTCATGGCTCGATCGTCGGCCGCGCGGCCGTGGCTCCGCGTCGGCCCTCGGGATGGGTCCACCGCATCCAAAGTCCATGACCGCGCGACTTTGGTGGCGCATCGCGGCAGAAAGCCCGGCGCACGCCGCCCACCTGCGTAGATTGATCGGCATGACCCGCGCGGACTACCCCTGGCTGCTGCCGTCGGACCTGGTCGAGCCGTCCGCCCCCGAAGGGCCGGACGGCGGCCGCCGGTCGCGCCGGCGCCGTACCGTGCGCGACTGGGTCGTCGACACCCTCGGCTTCGTCGCCGCCGCCTTCTTCGGCCTGCTCGCGGCCGACGCCAGCCGCCAGTACAACGATTCCGACCTCGTGGTCCTCGCCGACCAGATGCTCGGCGCCGCCGCCTGCCTCGCCCTGTGGCTGCGCCGGCGGTGGCCCGTCGGCGTCCCCCTCGCGCTCTCGGCACTCGGCGCCGTCGCGCCGGCCGCCGGGGGAGCCGTACTGGTCGCGTTGTTCGGCGCCGCCGTCCGCGTCCCCTTCCCGCGCCTCGCCGTCGTCGGCGCCTCGGCCGTCGTGAGCAACGTCGTCCAGGTGGTCGTGCGGCCCGACCCCTCGCTGCCGCGGATCGTCTCGATCGTCCTCGGGATCGTCCTGGTCCTGCTGATGACCGGCTGGGGCATGCTCGTGCGCGCCCGCCGGCAGCTGGTCGTCGCGCTGCGCGAGCGCGCCGCCCGCGCCGAGTCCGAGGCCGGCCTCCGCGCCGAGCAGGCCCAGCGCGCCGCCCGTGAGGCCATCGCCCGCGAAATGCACGACGTCCTCGCCCACCGGCTCACGCTGCTCAGCGTCCACGCGGGCGCCCTGGAGTTCCGGCCCGGCGCGCCCCCCGGCGAGATCGCCCGGGCCGCCGGGGTGATCCGCGACAGCGCCCACGAGGCACTCCAGGACCTCCGCGAGATCATCGGCGTGCTGCGCGCACCCGGCGACCCCGAGGAGGGCGACCGTCCGCAGCCCACGCTGGCCACGCTCGACGCGCTGATCGCCGAGTCCCGCCGGGCCGGCATGAAGGTCGCCCTCGACAACGGCGTCGGCGACCCGTCCGGCGTGCCCGCGGCCACCGGCCGCACCGTCTACCGCATCGCCCAGGAAGGCCTCACCAACGCCCGGAAGCACGCGCCCGGGACCGAGGTCACCGTCACGGTCCGGGGGCGGCCCGGCGACGGGCTCACCGTCGACGTCCACAACCCCGCCCCCGACGGCGACGTCCCGCCCGTCCCGGGCTCGGGACAGGGGCTGATCGGGTTGACCGAACGCGCCGCCCTCGCCGGTGGCCACCTCACCCACGGACCGGCACCCGACGGCGGATTCGCCCTGCACAGCTGGCTACCGTGGCCCTCATGACCATCCGGCTGCTCATCGTCGACGACGATCCCCTCGTCCGTGCGGGACTCACCTTCATGCTCGGCGGCGCCGACGACATCGAGATCGTCGGGGAGGCGGCCGACGGGGCCGACGTCCCCGCCCTCGTCGGCCGCCTCGCCCCCGACGTCGTCCTCATGGACATCCGTATGCCGCGGGTGGACGGCCTCACCGCGACCGAACTGCTGCGCTCCCGGCCGGACGCCCCCGAAGTCGTCGTCCTGACCACCTTCCACGCCGACGAACAGGTCCTGCGCGCCCTGCGGGCCGGCGCCGCCGGGTTCGTGCTCAAGGACACCCCGCCCGCCGAGATCGTCCGGTCCGTACGCCGGGTCGCGGCCGGTGACCCGGTGCTCTCCCCGGCCGTCACGCGCCAGTTGATGACCCATGTCGCCGGACACCCCGGCCACGCACACCAGGAGGACACCCGCAGGGCCGAGGCCGGGGCCCGGCTCGCCGAACTCGCCGAACGGGAAAGGGAGGTGGCACTCGCCGTCGGCCGTGGCCTCTCCAACGCGGAGATCGCCTCCACTCTCTACATGAGCCTGCCCACGGTGAAGACCCATGTGTCCCGCATCCTGGCCAAACTGGGGCTCAACAACCGGGTCCAGATCGCCCTGTTGGTGCATGACGCAGGGCCGCCCGACGCCGGCGACGGTGCCTGAGGGGGGCACCGTAGAGTGGGCCGATGACCGTTGTAGATCTGGGGGAGTACGGGGCCGACTTCGTCGCGAACCCGTATCGGTACTATGCGAAGCTCCGTGAGAGCGGGCCGGTCCACGAGGTGCGGGATCCCGGCGGGAGCCTGATGTGGCTGATCGTCGGCCACGCCGAGGCGCGGGCCGCGCTCGCCGACGCCCGGTTGTCCAAGTCGCCCGCCACCGTGGGGCACACGATGCTCGACGAGGAGGTCGTGGGCCCCAATCTGCTCGTCCTCGACCCGCCCGACCACACCCGGCTGCGCAAGCTGATCGCCAGCGAGTTCACCACGCGCCGCGTGCAGGCGCTGCGCCCGCGCGTCCAGCGGATCACCGACGAGCTGATCGACGCCATGCAGGCGGGTCCGGGGCGCGCGGACCTGGTGGACGCCCTCGCCTTCCCGCTGCCCATCACCGTCATCTGTGAACTGCTGGGCGTCCCCACCGCCGACCGCGACTCCTTCCGCGCCTGGTCCACCGCCATCGTCGCGCCGAGCGGGGCCGAGGCGGAACGCGACGCCGTGTACGCGCTGTCGGCGTACCTCGACGAGCTCATCGAGGACAAGCGGTGCTCCCCGCCCGCCGACGATCTGCTCTCCGCGCTGCTGCGCACCCACGCGGAGGACGGCGACCGGCTCTCGGTGGCCGAACTGCGCGCCATGGCCTATCTGCTGCTCATCGCCGGGCACGAGACGACGGTCAACCTCATCTCGAACGGTATCCGGACCCTCCTCTCGCACCCCGCCCAACTGGCCGCGCTCCGGGCCGATCCCGGCCTGCTGGACGGTGCCGTGGAGGAGATGCTGCGCCACGACGGGCCGGTCGAGACCGCCACCCTCCGCTTCGCCCGCGAACCGGTGCCGGTCGGCGACGCCGTGATACCGGCGGGAGCCGTGGTCCTCGTCGGCCTCGGCGCGGGTGACCGCGACCCGGCCAGGTACCCGGACCCGGACCGCTTCGACATCCGTCGCGACACCGGCGGGCATCTGGCCTTCGGCCACGGCATCCACCACTGCCTGGGCGCCCCGCTGGCCCGTCTGGAGGGCCGGATCGCGATCCGTACGCTGCTGGAACGTTTCCCGTCCCTCGCGCTCGACCCGTCGGCCGGGCCCCTGGAGTGGGTGCCCGGCCTTCTGATCCGCGGTGTGCGGCACCTTCCCGTGAGGTGGTGACGGGCAGGCGCCCGATGCGTCAGAGCGTCGCGGCGATCTCGTCGATCCGCACCGGGCGGCGCTCACGGCGCGAGCGCTCGCACGCCTCGGCCACGCGCAGCGCCTCCAGGGCCTCCCACCCGTCGCAGGGGTTCGCCAGCTCGCCGCGGACGAGCCGGACGAACGCGTCCAGCTCGGCCTCGTACGCCGGGGCGAACCGTTCCAGGAAGCCCGGCCACGGCTTGTCGGCGGGGGGAGGCCCCAGCGGCTCGGTGGACGTGATCGGGGTGCGGTCGTCCAGGCCCACGGCGACCTGGTCGAGCTCGCCCGCGAGCTCCATCCGCACGTCGTAGCCCGCACCGTTGCAGCGGGTGGCCGTCGCGGTGGCGAGGGTGCCGTCGTCCAGGGTCAGCAGCGCGGCGGCCGTGTCGACGTCACCGGCCTCGCGGAACATCGCGGGCCCGGCGTCGGACCCGGTCGCGTACACCTCCACGATCTCGTGGCCGGTGACCCAGCGCAGTATGTCGAAGTCGTGGACCAGGCAGTCCCGGTAGAGGCCGCCGGAGAGCGGGAGGTAGGCGGCGGGCGGTGGCGCCGGGTCGGAGGTGATCGCCCGCACGGTGTGGAGCCGGCCGAGCCGTCCGGCGCGCACGGCCTCCCGGGCCGTCCGGTAGCCGGCGTCGAACCGCCGCATGAAGCCGAGCTGGAGCTGGGTGCCCGCCGTCTCGACCTCGCGGAGCGCGGCGAGCGTGCCGGGCAGGTCCAGGGCGATGGGCTTCTCGCAGAAGGTGGGCAGACCCGCGCGGGCGGCGCGGGAGATGAGTTCGGCGTGGGCGGAGGTCGCCGAGGCGATCACCACCGCGTCCACGCCCCAGGTGAAGACCTCGTCGACGCTGGGGGCGGCCGTGGCGCCGGTGACCTCCGCGACCTGGGCGGCCCGAGCGGCGTCGACGTCCGCGACCACCAGTGCTCCGACCTCCCGGTGGCGGCTGAGCACGCCCGCGTGGAAGGCCCCGATACGTCCCGTTCCGATGAGTCCGATGCGCATGGCCCCCAAGGTGGCGGGGGCGAGCCACCGTGTCAAGCATTTGTCCTGACAATCGGACTTCACGACTTCCCGTCATCATTTACTGCCGATACGCTCGGGCCGTGCCCAAGCAGACCCGAGACAACCGAGCGTCGCGCGAGGCCCGTGAGGCGAGCGGCCCCGTCGTGCAGCTGCCGCTGAGTGTGGACCGCACCAGCCCGGTCCCGCTCTACTTCCAGCTCTCGCAGCAGTTGGAGGCGGCCATCGAGCGGGGCACCCTCACCCCCGGCAGCCTGCTCGGCAACGAGATCGATCTGGCGGGCCGGCTCGGTCTGTCCCGGCCCACGGTCCGCCAGGCCATCCAGGCCCTCGTCGACAAGGGTCTGCTGGTGCGCCGCAGGGGAGTCGGCACCCAGGTCGTACACAGCCAGGTCAAGCGGCCGCTGGAGCTCAGCAGCCTCTACGACGACCTGGAGGCGGCCGGCCAGCGACCCGCCACCACCGTGCTGGCGAACCGGATCGAGCCCGCCACCGCCCGGGTCGCGGCGGCCCTCGGTGTCCCCGAAGGCAGCGACGTCCGGTTCGTCGAGCGGCTCAGGTCCGCGCACGACGAGCCCATGGCGCGGCTGCGCAACCACCTCCCGGTCGACCTGCTCGACCTGGACTCCGAGGCGCTGGAGACGACCGGCCTCTACCGGATGATGCGCACCGCGGGCATCACCCTCCACAGCGCCCGCCAGTCGGTCGGGGCGCGGGCCGCCACCGCGGAGGAGGCGGAGCTGCTCACCGAGCGGGAGGGCGCCCCGCTGCTGACGATGGAGCGCACCACCTTCGACGACACCGGCCGCCCGGTGGAATTCGGCTCCCACGTCTACCGCGCGTCGCGGTACGCCTTCGAGTTCCAGCTCCTCGTTCGACCCTAGCCGGGTAAGAATGTTCGGACAAAGTATTGACGGGCTCGGGCCACCACCGTAGAAACTCACCCAGCCGCACTCCGGCGGCCGGGGAGACAAGGCGGACCCAACGATGCACAGAACCCGCAGCACCCGAACCCGCAGCGCCGCGGCGCTGATCGCAGCGACCGCACTCGCCCTCACCGCCGCCGGATGCAGCGGCTCCGGCGGCAAGGACTCCGAGAACAAGCCCGCGCAGACCTCCGGCGGCGGGAAGCCCGCCACCACCGAACGCATCACCATCGCGATGGTCACCCACTCGGGCGAGGGCGACACCTTCTGGGACATCGTCCAGAGCGGCGCCAAGGTGGCGGCCGCCAAGGACAACGTCGAGTTCCTGTACGCCGCCAACAAGGAAGGCAAGGAACAGGCCCAGCTCATCGACTCGTACGTGGCCAAGCGCGTCGACGGCCTGATCGTCACCCTCGCCAAGCCCGAAGCGGTCAAGGCCTCCGTCGCCAAGGCGGTCGCCGCCGGCATACCGGTCGTCACCATCAACTCCGGCGGCCGGCACTCCAAGGCCTTCGGCGCCCTCACCCACATCGGCCAGGACGAGGCCGTCGCCGGCGAGGCCGTCGGCGAGGAGCTCACCGCCCGCGGGAAGAAGAAGGCACTCTGCGTCATCCACGAGCAGGGCAACGTCTCCCTCGAAGAGCGCTGCGCCGGGGTGAAGAAGACGTTCAAGGGCACCGTCGAGAACCTCAACGTCGAGGGCACCAACATGCCCGCCGCCACCTCCTCGATCGAGGCCAAGCTGCAGAGCGCCCGGGACATCGACGCCGTCGTCACCCTCGGGGCGCCGTTCGCCGCCGCCTCCGTCAAGGCCAGGGAGGGCGCAGGGTCGGCCGCCGAGATCGACACCTTCGACCTCAACGAGGCCGTCGTCGCCCAGCTCAAGGCCAAGCAGATCGGCTTCGCCGTCGACCAGCAGCCCTACCTCCAGGGCTACCTCGCCGTCGACGCGCTCTGGCTCCGCAAGGACAACCTCAACGTCATCGGCGGCGGCAAGCCGGTCCTCACCGGCCCCGCGCTCGTCACCGAGAAGGACGTACCCGTGCTGGAGGAACTCACCGGCCGCGGTACCCGATGAAAACCGGGCACATCACCATGACCGATACTTGGCCAGTCGTACAGCGAGTACAGCAAGAAGGGCACGGCGTCGTGGCAAGGGTTCGGACAGGAGTACGCGCGGTCGGCGCGGTGCTGGCGGCGGTGCTCGGGGTCTCCCTCGCGGGATGCAGCAGCACCGGCGGAAAGCGCGCCGAGGACGCCCGGAAGGCGGCCGCGGCCGAGGGCCGGGCCGCCGTGAACACTCCCCGGTGGACCTTCGCCATGGTCACCCACTCCGGAGACGGCGACACCTTCTGGGACATCGTCCAGAACGGCGCGGAGCAGGCCGCCGTCAAGGACAACATCAACTTCCTCTACGCCCACAGCGACGAGGGCCAGCAGCAGGCCCAGCTCGTCG
The DNA here is from genome assembly GCF_054963715.1 of Streptomyces sp. STAM6. Classification (NCBI taxonomy): domain Bacteria; kingdom Bacillati; phylum Actinomycetota; class Actinomycetes; order Kitasatosporales; family Streptomycetaceae; genus Streptomyces; species Streptomyces sp. STAM6. Next base: position 48,592 of record NZ_JBUEFZ010000022.1, read on the forward strand.
ACTCCATGATCGACAAGAAGGTCGACGGACTCATCGTCAGCCTCGCCAAGCCCGACGCCATGAAGGCCGTCGTCACCAAGGCCGTCAAGGCCGGCATCCCGGTGATCACGGTGAACTCCGGCTCCGCCCAGTCCAAGGCCTTCGGCGCCCTCACCCACATCGGCCAGGACGAGACCGTCGCCGGCGAGGCCGTCGGCGACGAGCTCGACGAGCGGGGCAGGAAGAAGGCCCTGTGCGTCCTGCACGAGCAGGGCAACGTCGGCCACGAGCAGCGCTGCGCCGGCGTGCGGAAGACCTTCGACGGCGACCTCCAGAACCTCTACGTCGACGGCACCAACATGCCCGATGTCCAGGCCTCCATCGAGGCCAAGCTCCAGGCCGACCGGTCGATCGACTCCGTCGTCACCCTCGGCGCGCCGTTCGCCGACGCCGCCGTCCAGGCCCGGAAGACCGCCGGATCACAGGCCGAGGTCGACACCTTCGACCTCAACGCCAAGGTCGCGGGCGCCCTCAGGAGCGGCACCCTCGGCTTCGCCGTCGACCAGCAGCCCTACCTCCAGGGCTACGAGGCCGTCGACCTGCTCTGGCTCTACCGCTACAACGCGGACGTCCTCGGCGGCGGCAGGCCCGTCCTCACCGGGCCGCAGATCATCACCGGCAAGGACGCCGCCAAGCTGGAGGAATTCGCCGAGCGGGGGACCCGATGACCGCGACCGCACCACCCGTCAAGGACAACACCCCCGGCGACGAGCGGCTGCTGCGCACCTCACCGCTGCGCAAGCTCCTCGGCCGCCCCGAACTCGGCTCCGTCGTCGGCGCCGTCGCCGTCTTCCTCTTCTTCGCGATCGTCGCCGACAGCTTCCTGCGGGCCTCCAGCTTCGGCACGGTCCTCTACGCCGCCTCCACCATCGGCATCATGGCCGTCCCGGTGGCCCTGCTGATGATCGGCGGCGAGTTCGACCTGTCGGCCGGTGTGCTGGTGACCACGTCCGCGCTCGTCTCGTCGATGTTCAGCTACCAGATGACCGCGAACGTCTGGGTCGGCGTCGGGGTGTCCCTGCTGGTCACCCTGGCCATCGGCGTCTTCAACGGCGTCATGCTGACCCGCACGAAACTGCCGAGCTTCATCATCACGCTCGGTACGTTCCTGATGCTCACCGGCCTGAACCTCGGCCTCACCAAGCTGATCAGCGGCACGGTGTCCACCAAGTCGATCGCCGACATGGAGGGCTTCGAGTCCGCCAGGGCGCTCTTCGCCTCCCAGCTCTCGATCGGCGGCGTCGACCTCAAGGTCACCATCCTGTGGTGGTTCGGCCTGGTCGCCCTCGCCACCTGGATCCTGCTGCGCACCCGCTTCGGCAACTGGATCTTCGCCGTCGGCGGCGGCGCCGACGCCGCCCGCGCGGTCGGCGTCCCGGTCCGCACGACCAAGATCGGTCTCTACATGGGCGTGGCCTTCTGCGCCTGGGTCTCCGGACAGCACCTGCTGCTCTCCTTCGACGTCGTCCAGTCCGGAGAGGGCGTCGGCAACGAGCTGATCTACATCATCGCGGCCGTCATCGGCGGCTGTCTGATCACCGGCGGGTACGGCTCCGCCATCGGCTCCGCGGTCGGCGCGTTCATCTTCGGCATGACCAGCAAGGGCATCGTCTACGCGGAGTGGAACCCGGACTGGTTCAAGTTCTTCCTCGGGGCGATGCTCCTTCTCGCGACCCTGCTCAACGCCTGGGTCCGCAAGCGCGCGGAGGCAACCACATGAGCACCCCTCTCGTCGAGCTCGACGGCGTCAGCAAGTACTACGGCAACATCCGGGCCCTGGAGGGAGTCTCCCTGGAGGTCCACCCGGGGCAGATCACCTGCGTCCTCGGCGACAACGGAGCCGGCAAGTCCACCCTCATCAAGATCGTGGCCGGTCTGCACGCCCACGACGCGGGCACCTTCCGCATCGAGGGCGGGGAGACCTCCCTGGCCTCCCCGCGCGAGGCACTCGACCGGGGCATCGCGACCGTCTACCAGGACCTGGCCGTCGTCCCGCTCATGCCGGTGTGGCGGAACTTCTTCCTCGGCTCCGAGCCGACGAAGGGTGCCGGACCGTTCAGGCGCCTCGACGTCGACCACATGCGGGAGACCACCCGCTCGGAACTCCTCCGCATGGGCATCGACCTGCGTGACGTCGACCAGCCGATCGGCACCCTCTCGGGCGGCGAGCGCCAGTGCGTCGCCATCGCCCGAGCGGTGTACTTCGGCGCCAAGGTCCTCGTCCTCGACGAGCCGACCGCCGCGCTCGGCGTCAAGCAGTCGGGTGTGGTCCTCAAGTACGTGGCGGCCGCCCGCGACGCCGGACTGGGCGTGGTGCTGATCACGCACAACCCGCACCACGCGTATCTGGTCGGTGACCGGTTCGTGTTGCTCAAACGCGGCGTCATGGCCGGCAGCCACACCAAGGACTCCATCACGCTCGACGAACTGACCCGGCAGATGGCGGGCGGCAGCGAGCTGGAGGACCTGCGGCACGAGCTGGAACGCGCGCCCGTCCCCACCCACCTGGGCGGTCACGACGCGGGCGGCGGCCAGGCGCAGGCCTCGTAAACCGGCCGCCCCGTCCCGCGCGCCCGCGCCCCCGGAGCCGTACCTGGCAGAATCGGGGGCGGCGGGCGCCGTCCGCCGCCGGACCCCCCACACCACCCGGCCCCCACCCCTCAGGGACGACAGGACCGTTGAGCACGTACCGTGACTTCACCCTCCCCCGGGCCCTCGGGGCTCGGGCAGGGGGGACCCCCAGCGGCTCCGCTCGCGCCACGGTCCTGAGGACCGTCTCCGCCCGCGAACGGCGCTCCCACCTGACGGCGCCCCGTGTGCCGACCGTCGGTATCGACATCGGCGGCACGAAGGTGATGGCCGGGGTGGTCGACGCCGACGGCGTCATCCTGGAGAAGATCAAGACCGAGACGCCGGACAAGTCCAAGAGCGCCAAGGTCGTCGAGGACACCATCACCGAACTCGTCCTCGACCTCTCCGACCGGCACGACGTCCACGCCGTCGGCATCGGCGCCGCGGGCTGGGTCGACGCCGACCGCAGCCGTGTCCTGTTCGCCCCGCACCTGGCCTGGCGCAACGAGCCGCTGCGCGACTCCCTCCAGGCCCGCCTCGCCGTCCCCGTCATGGTCGACAACGACGCCAACACCGCCGCCTGGGCGGAGTGGCGCTTCGGCGCCGGCCGGGGCGAGGACCACCTGGTCATGATCACCCTCGGTACCGGGATCGGCGGCGCCATCCTGGAGGACGGCCAGGTCAAGCGCGGCAAGTACGGCGTCGCCGGTGAGTTCGGGCACATGCAGGTCGTGCCCGGTGGCCACCGCTGCCCGTGCGGCAACCGCGGCTGCTGGGAGCAGTACAGCTCCGGCAACGCGCTGGTCCGGGAGGCCCGGGAACTCGCGGCAGCCGACTCCCCGGTCGCCTACAACATCATCGAGCGGGTGAAGGGCAGCATTCCCGACATCACCGGCCCGCTGATCACCGAGCTCGCCCGCGAGGGCGACGCCATGTGCATCGAGCTGTTCCAGGACATCGGCCAGTGGCTCGGCGTGGGCATCGCCAATCTGGCGGCCGCCCTCGACCCCTCCTGCTTCGTCGTCGGCGGCGGCGTCAGCGCCGCGGACGACCTGCTCATCGGGCCCGCCCGGGAAGCCTTCCGCCGCCACCTCACCGGCCGCGGCTACCGCCCCGAGGCCCGGATCACCAAGGCCCAGCTCGGCCCCGAGGCGGGTATGGTCGGTGCCGCCGACCTCGCCCGGCTCGTCGCGCGCCGCTTCCGCCGCGCCAACCGCCGCCGCGTGGAGCGCCACGAGCGCTACGAGCGGTACGCCCAGGCGATCCGCAACGGCAGCACCGGCCGCAGCACCCGCACCACCCAGGAACCGTGATCATGACCGTGCTCCACCAGCCCGCCTCCCCCGAGGAAAGGCGGCGCATGATCCGCCGCCGCTGGCTCACCGCGATCGTGATCGTCCTGCTGATCGGCATCCCCGCCGGCTACCTGGTGATCTCCGCCGAGCAGAGCCGCGACAGCGGTCGCGACAAGGAGGCCGAGTCCTCCGTCAGCGGCCTCCAGGACAGCTGGCCCTCCAAGATGAAGCGCCGTGTGTTCGAAGTGCCGATCCCCGCCGGCTCGACCCACGTCGCCTACTTCGAGACCAGCAACTGGAAGTCGAGCCGGCTGTACGTGCAGTTCACCACCAGCGGCACGGGCCTCGACGATTTCCTCCACGACGTCGGCACCAGCCGCTCCGAACTGCGGGCCGGCGCGGTCACCATCAGCGAGCGCGACGCGGCCACCGTCGGCTGGGAGTTCCCGGCGGACCAGGACTGGTCGGCCACCACGCACCGGCAGGCCGACCCCCGGCCCAGCCAGGACATCACCGTCGACCTCACCGACCCGGCCGTTCCGCGCGTCTACGTCGTCTCGACCGCCACCCCCTGAACCGGACAGGTCGATTCCGCTCACTACCCTGGAGCGAGTGAGTGAGACTCAGACGCAGACGCCCCGACCACAGCCCGCGCCGGGCAGCACGCTCCAGTACCGGACCGACGGCCCCGACGACGCGCCGGTCCTCATCCTGGGGCCCTCGCTCGGCACCACGTGGCACATGTGGGACCGGCAGATACCCGAGCTCACCCGTCAGTGGCGGGTCCTCCGCTTCGACCTCCCCGGCCACGGCGGCGCCCCCGCGCACCCCGCCACCGCCGTGCACGAGCTCTCCGACCGGCTGCTCGCCACCCTCGACGCGCTCGGCATCCACCGCTTCGGCTACGCCGGCTGCTCCATCGGCGGCGCCATCGGCATCGACCTCGCGCTGCGCGCCCCCCACCGCCTCGCGTCACTCGCCCTGGTCGCCTCCTCACCCCGCTTCGGGACCGCCGACGAATTCCGCCAGCGCGGCGTGATCGTCCGCACCAACGGCCTCGACCCGATGGCCCGCACCGCACCCGAGCGCTGGTTCACCCCCGGCTTCGCCGCCGCCCAGCCCGCCATCGTCGAATGGGCCGTGCAGATGGTCCGCACCACTGACCCCGGCAGCTACGTCGCCGCCTGCGAGGCGCTCGCCGCCTTCGACGTCCGGGCGGACCTGGGCCGGGTCGGCGTACCCACCCTCGTCCTCGTCGGCTCGGAGGACCGGGTCACCGGACCCGCCGAGGCCCGCACCCTCGTCGCCGGAATCCCCGACGCCCGGCTCGCCGTCGTTCCCGGCGCCTCCCACCTCGCCCCGGTCGAACAGCCCGCCGCCGTCACCGAGCTGCTCGTACGGCACTTCTCCACCTCCTGGCAGGACACCCTCACCGCCATCCCGGCACCGCCCATGGTCCCCGCCCTGGCCCCGCCCGCCCAGGCGCACGCCGTCCCCGTCGCCCCCGTGTCCCAGCCCGTGGCCGTCCCGCAGGCCGCGCCTCCCGCACCCGGCGGGCGGCCCGACCCCTTCGACGCCGGTATGAAGGTGCGCCGAGAGGTGCTCGGCGACGCCCATGTCGACCGCGCCACGGCCGCCGCCGACGACTTCACCGGAGACTTCCAGGAGTTGATCACCCGCTATGCCTGGGGCGAGGTGTGGACCCGCGAGGGCCTGGACCGCCGCACCCGCAGCGCCGTGACCCTCACCGCGCTGATCGCCGGCGGCCACCTCGACGAGCTCGCCTTCCACACCCGCGCCGCCCTGCGCAACGGCCTGTCGCCCGAGGAGATCAAGGAAGTGTTCCTCCAGACGGCGATCTACTGCGGCGTCCCGGCCGCCAACTCGGCCTTCCGCGTCGCCCAGGCGGTGATCCGGGAGGAGACCACGCCCGAGGCGTAGCACCACCGCGGCCGGGGCGTGACGGCGGCGACAGGAGGAAGATGACCTCCATGAAGCTGACCAAGAAGTCCCACGCGTGCGTCCGCCTGGACAAGGGCGGGCGCACGCTCGTCATCGACCCCGGCGGGTTCAGCGAGCAGGACGCCGCGCTCGGCGCCGACGCCGTCCTCGTCACCCACGAGCACCCGGACCACTTCGACGAGGGACGCCTGCGGGCGGCCCTGGAGGGCAACCCGGCCGCCGAGATCTGGACCCTGCGCAGCGTCGCGGAGCGGATCTCGGCTGCCTTCCCCGGGCGTGTCCACACCGTCGGCCACGGCGACACCTTCACCGCGGCCGGCTTCGACGTCCAGGTCCACGGCGAACTGCACGCGGTCATCCACCCCGACATCCCGCGGATCACCAACGTCGGCTTCCTCGTGGACGGCTCGGTCTTCCACCCCGGCGACGCCCTCACCGTCCCCGACCGGCCCGTGGACACCCTGATGCTCCCGGTGATGGCGCCCTGGAACAAGATCTCCGAGGTCATCGACTACGTGCGCGAGGTGAAACCGCGCCGCGCCATCGACATCCACGACGCGCTCCTGACCGACCTCGCGCGGCCCATCTACGACCGCCAGATCGGCGGCCTCGGCGGCACCGACCACGGGCGGCTGACCCCCGGGGACTCCACCGACCTCTGACGGGCGGCACCCGGGACTGTCACAGGCCCCCGCTAGGCTTGCCGTCATGCGCATCGCCACCTGGAACGTCAATTCGATCACCGCCCGGCTGCCCCGGCTGCTGGCCTGGCTGGAGAGCAGCGGCACGGACGTGCTGTGCATCCAGGAGACCAAGTGCACCGCGGAGCAGTTCCCCACCGAGCAGCTCCGCGACCTCGGGTACGAGTCGTCGGTGCACGCCACCGGCCGGTGGAACGGCGTGGCCCTGGTCTCCCGGGCCGGCCTGGAGGACGTCGTCCACGGCCTGCCCGGCGGGCCGGAGTACGAGGGCGTGGCGGAGCCCCGGGCCATCTCGGCGACCTGCGGCCCGGTCCGGGTCTGGTCGGTGTACGTGCCGAACGGCCGTGAGATCGCCCACGACCACTACGCCTACAAGCTCCGCTGGCTGGAGGCGCTCCAGGGCGCGGTCGCGGACGACGCAGCGGGCCCACGCCCCTTCGCGGTCCTCGGCGACTTCAACATCGCGCCGACCGACGACGACGTCTGGGACGTCTCCCTGTTCGAGGGCGCCACGCACGTCACCGCGCCGGAGCGGGCCGCGCTGGCCGGGCTGCGCGAGACCGGGCTCACCGATGTGGTGCCCCGTCCCCTCAAGTACGACCACCCGTTCACGTACTGGGACTACCGCCAGCTGTGCTTCCCCAAGAACAAGGGCATGCGCATCGATCTGGTGTACGGCAACAAGCCGTTCGCGGACGCCGTCAAGGACAGCTTCGTCGACCGCGAGGAGCGCAAGGGCAAGGGCGCGTCCGACCACGCCCCGGTCGTCGTCGACCTGGACGTGTAGACGTGCGACGCTGGGCGGTATGAACATCCCTTTCCTGGACGCCTGGCGCAAGCGGCACGGCGGGGACGACGCCGGATCGCCGGCGGCACCCGTAGAAAGTGACCCGGAGGGCCTCGCCGATGTGCTCGCCGAGTGTGAACTGCTGCGCGCCAGGGTCCAGGAGTACGGGGTGAGACTCGACGACACCCCGGCCTCCCTGGGAGCGATCGACCAACTGCCGCCGCGCTGGCGCGACGACCCCGAGGAACTGCCCTGGCTGGGCAACGACGCGGGGCTGTATCTCGGTACGGTCATCGTACGGACGGTGCCGGGTGCGGCCTGGCGGCTCACCCCCGGCGGTCACCCCGTGGTCACGCTCGCCTCGGGCCGCGAGATCCATGTGGTCGAGGCCGGTCTGGACTGGGCGATCAGCGGTTCTCCGGAGCTCTTCCAGGTGTACGCCGAAGCCGCCGAGGGCTGACTGCAGTAAATACGGCTATTGCCGCTTTTATGCGTGTCGATGGCATGAAGTCCCTTTTCGCGATGGATAGTTTGCGCTGGCACCGGGTCGGGCGCACGGGACTTTTCTGGAGATCACAGCAGCACCGCACGGCCCATGCCCGCCCGGCGGCGGCCGGAGATCACTCCTCGCGCAGCGGAACCGACACGTACGACGGGTCGGACGACGGTGAGGAGAAGGTCAGCCGTGCGCCGGACGGGTTGTGTTCGATGTACAGCGGGTCCACGGTGTCGACGACCAGGGCGAGGCGATGGCCGGCCGGGACGTCGTAGGCGGTGGAGAACAGCTCCAGGTCCACGGTGAACGGCTTGCCGGGCGTCTTGTCGTGGAAGGTGTACGGCGCGTTGCTGACCAGCTTCCCGAGGCCCAGAGGACCCACGTCGTAGAGGTACGCGACGAGGGTGCCGCTCTCCTTGGTGCTGGTGACCGTGGTGTGCAGTTTCGCCGTGCCCCTGACGCGCTGCACGGAGGCGTGGCGCTCGGACTGCCAGACGGCGGCGAAGGAGCGGGGCAGCAGCGGGATCGAGGCCACGGGCGGCAGCTTCAGGAACTGGTCCAGGGCATTCGACAGCAGTACGACACCGCCGTTGGCGCCGGAGTCGACGTTCGCGTGAATCCGCCGGGAGCCGCCGAGAGCGATCTTGCGCTCGTTCGCGCCGACCGACTTCCAGTCGGGGTACCCCTCGTAGCCGCCGGAGGACCGGGACTTGAGCTGGACCGGCTGCTCCTCGTCGATGCCGTTGGCGGCGCCCTTGAGGTGGTGGTCGAACCAGCGGTGGGCGTTGGTCCAGGTGTCGTTCGGCAGTCCGAGCAGGCCGGTGGCCTCGGCGGTGGCGTGGTCGCCGGGGCGCAGCTCCAGCCGCTTCGGGCCGGTGAGTTTCTCGTAGAACGAGGCGTACTGGTTGGGCGGGAAGATGGTGTCGCCCCAGGCGTTGCCGAGCATGACGGCGGTGCCGTTGGTGTTGAGCCGGTCCAGCTGGGTGACGGGGGAGCGCTTGGCGCCCCAGGCGATCATCTCCTGCTCCTTGGCGAGGTTGGAGGAGAGGAAGTCGCGCAGGACCTGCTGGAGCTCGGCGCTGGGTCGGCCGGTGAGGTAGCCGGCGCCGCCCAGCAGCGAGGCGGCCTGGAGGTGCTGCGTACGGCCGCTGTAGATGGACTCGATGAGGTCGGCCCAGCCGCTCATCGCGACGACAGCCTTGATCCGCTTGTCGTGTCCGGCGGCCAGCAGGCTGATGCCCGCGCCGTACGACACGCCCGCCATGCCGACCTTCTCCGGGTCGGCGGGGGTGTTCGCCAGCGCCCAGTCGACGACCCTGGAGGCATCGGCGACGTCCGGCGGGCCCGCGACCTCGATGTGTCCGCCGGACTGCCAGAACCCCCGGGAGTTGTAGCTGACGACCACATAGCCGGAGTCGGCGAGCTTCTTCGCCTGGGCGAGGTACTCGACCTGCGGCATGGCCCAGCTCGTGGGCAGCACGATGACGGGGTACCGGCGGGTGCCGTCGGCGCCCGCCGGGGTCACCACGTTCGCCTTGAGGACGGTGCCACCGTCACCGGCGATGTCGACGAACCGTATACCGGCGGTCGCCGCCGTCCGTTCGGGTGCGGCCGCCGCGGCGGGGGCGGAACCGAAGGCCGTCCCCGCCACCAGGGTGGCCGAGACGGCCGCGGCCGCCGAGGTACGGCGGGCTTTGCGCACGTTTCCCACGGGTCACTCCTTCGTGGCCACTTGAAAAGTGAACCGAAGGTAACCGCCTGGGCTTACCGGAGGTAACCGGTTGGTAAGTTACGTGCCGGTAACGATTATTGGACGTCGTGTCAGCGGGAGTTGCCGCCCAGCGCGCTCTTGGACTGCCAGTCCGACCAGGAGACGTTCCAGTCGCCGTAGCCGTTGTTCAGCGCCTGCGTGCCCTTGGCGTCCGCGCCCTCCACCTCGAACGGGTCGCCGACCTGGACCTCGCCGTACACCCACTTGGCGTCCGGGGTGTCCATGCCGAGGCAGCCCGAGCTCTTGTTGGCGCTGCCCATGTAGCGCGCGTTCCACGGCGCGGCGTGCGCGTACATCCCGGACCAGGTCAGCCGCATCGAGTAGTCGACCATCTTGTCGTACGCGTCACCCAGGCCGACGGTCTCGGAGCGCATGTTGATCGTGCCCTCCTTGGACATCAGCACCGTCTTCCCGCGCCACGAGGCCTTGTCCCCGCCGGGTGTACCGCCCGACATCGGGACGTCCTTCACCTGCGCGCCGTCCCGGAACAGCTTCAGCCGGTGGTTGTCCAGGTCCGCCTTGACCACCTGGTTCTTGCCGATGGTGACGTTCGTCGTGTAGTCGCGGACGAACCAGCCGCCGTTCGCGCCCGAGTCCACACCGTTCAGCTCGGCCTTCAGGGTGATCTTGGTGCCGGACTTCCAGTACTCCTTCGGCCGCCAGTCGACGCGGTCCTTGCCCGACCAGTCCTGCATCCAGCCCCACGAGCCGACCGTGTTGTTCGACGTCGTGACCTTGAGGTGCTTCTCCACCTCGGCCTTGTTCTTCACCGGGTGGTCGAACACGATCGACAGCGGGTGCGCGATGCCGACCGTGGAGTTCTTGCCCGGTGCCAGCGTCAGCTTGTTGACCTTCTCGGGCTCGGCGGTGGCGAAATCGGCCTTCGCGGTGCCGCCGTTGTCGTCACGCGCCTGGACGGTGTAGCTCGTGCCCGGCGCGGCGTTGCGGACCGAGGTCCAGCTCCTGCCGTCCGACGCGACCTTGCCCTCCAGCGTCGTGCCCTTCGAGTCGGTGACGGTCACCTGCTGGAGCCGGCCCTCGGCGAGGGTCACCTTGACCGGCTCGCCGGCCTTGGCCTGCTTGCCCGTCAGGTTCACCGAGATCCGCGTCTCGGGCTTCCCCTTCTGCTCGGCCTGGGCGGTCCCCGTACCCCCGCCCGAGCACGCGGTGAGGGCCGCGGTGAGAACCGCCGTACCGGCCATGGCGGCGGTGCGGAACGGGGTGCGCGGGCGTATGCGGCTCAACTCGAAACCTCCGGTGCGTTCTGTCGTCCCTGGGAGAGAGGGAGAACGGAGGTGACGGGTTGCCGCGGACCGGAAGAATTCCGCAGGTACCGGGTGTGACACGGCCGACAGGGCGCGCGAACGTGCCCCCACCGGGTCCCGGGGCGCCCCCTCGCGCGAAACACGCCCCCACCTGATGCTGGGGCGCCCCCGGGCGAACGCGTCACCGCCGGGTCTCGGCGTCTCCGGCAGGTCTTCGGCGTCCCCGGTAGGTCCCGGGGTGTCCCGGGCGGGCCTTCGGCGCCCCGGTCAGGCCTCCGCGGCCTCGGCGGCCTCGGCGGCCCGGTCGGGCTCGGCGGGCTCGGCGGGCTCGGCCGCCGCCGGGGCGGGGGTCCGCGCGGCGTCCGTCACATCGGCGACCAGCTCGACGACGTCGGGGCCGTAGGCCTGTGAATTGACGACCTTCAGCAGCAGCACGAAGGAGCCGCGGCGGGCGTACTTGCGGGCCAGCTTCTCCTGGTGCCGGACCAGATAGCGGGTCGCCGCCTGATTGGTGATCGCCCGCTGCCCGCAGAAGAGGAAGACCGGCCGGGTGCCCTCACCGGCGGTGAGCCGGGCCAGCAGGACGTACTCGCAGGAGCCGGCCTCCGCCCGATAGCGCTCGGTGCCGATCCGGAACGAGCCGCGGTCCGGCCCCGGCTCCGTGTCCACATCGACCTCCACCCCGGGCAGCAGCGTCCGCAGATGCGCCTCCATACGCCGGTTGGAATAGGGCCCGCCCAGACAGAACTCCGTACGCTCCCCGAAGCCCTGCTGCGTCAGATCGTGCTGCGTGATCCGGGCGTGCGCCCCGCAGTCCTTGATGAGCGCCGAGAGCTCCAGCAGCGCGAACACGTCGAAGCGGTGCACCGCGACGTCGCTGCCCGCCTCACGGTTGACCACCAGCATGCACTCGGAGTCCCCGGGCAGCCCGAAGAAGGCCTGCTTGCGGCGGAGCCTGCGGCGCCACAGGGCCGTGCGGGCCAGCCAGCCGAGCGACGCGCTGACCCCGGTGGCGACGACCCCGAGCGCGATGTTGAGCAGGTCTTCAGTCATGGCCGCGCATGGTAGCGGGGACACGGACCGCTGTTCGAGGCGGTCCTGGCACGGCGGCCGTCGCGAAGTTACGCTGCGCGGACGGCCGTTGACTGGAGGTACGGATGCGTCGGTCCCACGTACGGTACGTCTCGCTCGCCGCGGTGGCCACGACGGTGCTCTCGGTGGGCGCCGCGGCACCACCCACAGAACGCGCGGGCGGCACCGCGCCCGCGAAGGTTCCGGTGGCCGTCGGCCACGGAGGAGCGGTCGCGAGCGTGGACCCCGACGCGTCGGCCGCCGGAATAGAGGTCCTCAAGAAGGGCGGCAACGCCGTGGACGCCGCCGTGGCGACCGCCGCGGCGCTCGGCGTCACCGAGCCGTACTCGGCCGGCATCGGCGGCGGCGGATACTTCGTCTACTACGACGCCAGGAGCCGCAAGGTCCACACCATCGACGGGCGCGAGACCGCGCCCGCCTCCGCCGACTCCTCGCTGTTCCTGGACGAGAACGGCAAGCCCCTGCCCTTCGAGGAGGGCATGACCAGCGGGCTCGGCGTCGGCACCCCCGGCACGCCCGCCACCTGGGACGCCGCACTCGACGCCTGGGGCACCAAGTCGATGCGGGACCTGCTCAAGCCCGCCGAGCGGCTGGCGCGCGACGGCTTCACCGTCGACGCCACCTTCCGCGCCCAGACCGCGGCCAACGAGGCCCGCTTCCGGGACTTCCCCGCCTCGTCCGAGCTCTTCCTGCCCGGCGGCCAACTGCCCGTGGTCGGGTCCGTCTTCAAGAACCCCGACCTCGCCCGTACGTACCAGAAGCTCGCGCGGCACGGCACCGGGGCGCTGTACCGGGGCGACCTGGCGCGGGACATCGTCCGCACCGTGCGGAACCCCCCGGTGCGCGAGGGCGCCACGCGCAAGGTCCGGGCCGGTGACCTCACGGAGCGGGACCTCGCGGCGTACGAGACCCTGCGGCGCAAGCCGACGAAGATGGCGTACCGCGGCCTCGACGTGTACGGCATGGCGCCGTCCTCCTCGGGCGGCACGACCGTCGGTGAGGCGCTGAACATCCTGGAGCGGACCGACCTCTCCACGGACGCCACCTCACAGACGCGCTATCTGCACCGCTTCATCGAGGCCAGCCGGATCGCGTTCGCCGACCGGGGCCGCTGGGTCGGCGACCCGGCCTTCGAGGACGTACCCGTGCGCGAGCTGCTGTCCCAGCGGTTCGCCGACTCCCGCGCGTGCCTGATCAAGGACGACGCGGTCCTGACCAGTCCCCTCGCCCCGGGCGACCCCCGCGACCCGCAGCCGTGCGCCCCGGGCGGTACGGCGGCCCCGACCACGTACGAGGGCGAGAACACCACCCACCTGACAGCGTCCGACAAGTGGGGCAATGTCGTCGCCTACACCCTGACCATCGAGTCGACGGGCGGCAGCGGCATCACCGTCCCCGGGCGGGGCTTCCTGCTCAACAACGAGCTGACCGACTTCTCCTTCGCCCCGGCGAACCCGGCGGTCCACGATCCGAACCTGCCGGGCCCGGGCAAGCGCCCCCGCTCCTCGATGTCACCGACGATCGTCCTCGACCACCACGCCCGCCCGGTGCTCGCGCTGGGCTCGCCGGGCGGCGCCACCATCATCACAACCGTCCTGCAGACCCTGACGGGCGTGGTCGACCGCGGTCTGCCCCTGGTCGAGGCGATCGCCGCCCCCCGCGCCAGCCAGCGCAACCAGACGACCACGGAACTCGAACCGGGCTTGTGGAACAGCCCGGTCCACAGGGAGCTGGAAGCCCTGGGCCACGCCTTCCGCCAGAACCCCGAGATCGGCGCCGCGACCGGCGTCCAGCGCCTCCCCGACGGCCGATGGCTCGCCGCCGCCGAGAAGACCCGCCGCGGGGGCGGCTCGGCGATGGTGGTCCACCCCTCCGGCACACCGTAGTCCGCGCTCCGCGCGCCCCCTCCGGCCCGGGCGGACGGCCCGGGCCGGAGGGGTCAGAGGGCCGCGCGGGGGCGGGGAAAGAGCGTGACGCGGTCGGGCGGGAAGCCTTCCAGGCCGGTGACGTGCCCCGCGCCGTGGATGTGGAGGCTCATGTCCTTCATGGCTTGGAGCGGGGTGATGTCCGGCGACCAGCCCCCGATGCAGCTGAGCCGCAGAGTGCGGACGTGGGGGAAGCGGTCCGGCAGCAGATCCAGACGTACGTCGGAGCGTTCGCCTCTCAGCTCCAGCGTCGCGACGTGGGGCATCCGCGGGGCGAGGGCCAGGTCGGTGTCCCGTGTATGCAGCTCCGTCAGCTGGGGCAGAGCGGCCAGCTCGTCCCACTCCACGGCGTCCAGCGGATGGTTCACCACGACCTCCCGCAGATTCTCCCACCGGGTGATCCCGGTGAGGGACGCCTCGATCTGCGAGCCCAGCCAGAGACTGCTCAACTCCGGGGGAGCGGGCAGGTCCCGGAGCGTTCGCCACGGCAGGGTCGTGAAGAGCTTCAGACGGGTCAGGCCGGGGAGGTCCCGCAGCCCGTCGAAAGAGAATCCCGCAGGCTGGTCGCCCAGCAGAAGATCGGGCAGGGGCAGTCCGGCCAGGTCGTCGAGCCCGTCGAGCCGTATGCACCGGCGCAGGGCGAGCCGGCGCAGTGCGGACAGGTCGCGGACAAAGCGCAATCCCGTCAGCGCGTGGCCCTCGGAGATGCCCAGCGATTCGGTGTGCTCGGGCGAGAGCTGCTCGGCGACCTGCTCGTCGGTCAGCGGGAGGTGGAACACCACCCGCTTGAGGGGCCTCAGCAGAGCCAGGGCGTGAACCTGCGCACCGTTGACAACCTCGACAGTGACTTCCCCACGCAGCGGCGCCAGCACCTCGCGGGCGTATTCGGCCGCCCCGAAGGCCAGCCAGCCCAGGGCCAGTTCCACACCCACCTGCGGGCCCGCGGCAGGTCCGAATCGCTTGAGGAAGGCGAACGCCGCATCGCCCCCGATGCCGACGGCCGTCCGCACGACGGCCGCCATCTCGTCCTCTTGGAGGCCTTGCGTGTCGCGCGGCAGGAGGTCCAGGACCCCGGGCCCCAGCGCGGCGAGCTCGTCCGCCTCCTGGGGGCTGCGCGGCGGCATGAACGCGGCCGCCCGCCGCGTGACCAGCGCCCGCGCCTCGGGGCTGACCTCCGTCGCGTACGACAGGCTCGCCGCGGCCAGGAGGTGGAGCCGCGCGCGGTGCTCCTTCTCCTCGTCGCCGCGTTCGACCAGTTTCCGCAGCAGGTCCGCCCGTTCGACCGGGCGGGCGTGGGCGATCGCCATACGCACGACGTCCTCCCACTGGCTGTCGTGGGCGTGCCGCACCAGTAGCGGGAAGTCGAGCGCTTCCACGGCCGCCTTGGCGCCGAGATAGTCCTGGAAGGTTCGGTGGACGAAGTCGACGGTGTCGGCGGTCGGTCTGCGCAGCAGCCCGCTGCGGCCCACCAGATGGGTCAGCACTTCTTCCGCGCCGCCCTGCCGGGTGACGACCGGCATGGACCGCAGGGTGTCCTCCAGCAGTCGCACCGCCGTCGCACGGGTCATCTCGGTCTGCTGGTTGCGGATCAGCCAGTACGCCAGCTGTTGCAGCAGGTGCATGCTCTGGTGCTCGCTCAGCTGGATGCCCTCCGGCACCATGATGTCCCGTTCCCGGTCGCGGCGGACCAGCAGCATGGACAGGGCCGCTTCGTACAGCTCCATGCGGCTGTGCGGCAGGTGGCCGCGACGCTCGCGGTGCAGGGCGCAGATGAGCGCGCACATCAGGGGTGTCGTGGACAGCTGGGCGATGTCCCGCTCCGCCCGGACCGTCAGGCGCAGGGCCTCCTCCAGTCCGTCGAGGTGGGCCCGCTCGGCGTCGCTCGTGCAGCCGTGCCGTGCCGCCGTGTGCCATCGGCTCACGAACAGCCCGGTGTCGGCGGCGCCCATGGGGCGTACGGTCAGTTCGGTGAAGCTGAGCGGGGCGGACGCCAGCCAGCCCTCCGGCACGGCCGAGGGGCGGGTGGTGACGACGAAGGTGACGTCACGGTAGGCGGACAGCAGTCCCCGCAGCCACTCCCGCGTCGCGTGGCGCTGCTCCTGCGGCACCTCGTCCACACCGTCGACGAGGATGAGCGCCTGGCCCCGGGAGAGCAGGTCGTCGGCCCAGCCGGCCGGCTCGGCGGCTGCCAGCGGTGAGCCCACGGCGGCGAGGAACTCGTGTGCCCGGGGGAGCGGTCCACGCCGTACGAGGGTGCGCAGAGGGAGGACGAAGGGAATCCTGCCCTGCCAGTCGGCCAGTTCGGCGGGCAGCCGGTCACGGGCCGCCGACACGGCCAGCCACTGCAGCAGGGTCGTCTTGCCGCTGCCGGCCAGCCCCTTGAGCAGGATGCGCCGGCGGCCGGCGATCGCGTACTCGGCCCGGCACAGGGTCTGCGTCCGGTGCGGCACATCCTCCCCACCGCGCCAGCCCTCGCGTTGTTCGGCCAGTTCGAGACTGAGGTAGGCGGCGTCCAGCGGCCACACGGCGCGCCCGGGCCGGCTCAGGTCCAGCCCCACGACGGTCAGCTGGGCATGCCGCTCGGCCACGTAGTCCAGGTACCGTTCGGTGAAGTGCGACGGGGGTGAGGCGCGGCGGGAGGGAGGGACATCGCCGCCGCGTTCCTCGGGGGCCGCCTCGCGGCGGAGTGCCAGCAGGGGCTCGGGGTCCGCGCGCAGGGCCTTCGCCAGCGCGAGCACGGTCGCCTCGGACGGGAGGGCCCGCCCGTTCAGCGCCTGGCTGACGGTGGTGCGGCCCAGTCCCGACCGCTGTTGCAGCCCGGCCATCTGCAGGCCCCGTCGTAGCCGTAACGCACGCAGCCGTGCGGCGAGTGCCGCTCCCGGGCCGTCGACCGCTTCCCCCATGCCGGGCGCACCCCTTTCGCAGACCGTTCCCGTTCATCTTCGTTCGCTCCGAACGCCGCTGAACGTGAAAGTCCCGAAATTGGCGGTGAACCGATTCACGCCGTCAAGGGGGAGACACCATGAACCCGTCCACGCTCCGTCTCGTAGTCGTCTGCCTGGTCCTCGCGGTCGACACGCTTTTCTGCGTGCTGGTCGCGGCGGTGACGGGACTGCTGGCCAGGCGCGGCGGCGCGTGTCCGGCGAACGCGCTGCTGCGTGCCGGGACCGCCTTCGCCGGCACGGTCACCCTGTCCCTGGCCGTCGCCGCGTTCCTGTTCTCCGCGCTGTGAGGGTCACAGGGCCGTCAGCACGCGGGGCCCGTCGTGGGTGATGGCGATCGTGTGTTCCGTGTGGGCCGCGCGGCTGCCGTCGGTGGTGCGGACCGTCCAGCCGTCGCGGACGGTGCAGTGGTCGTCGCCGCCGGCGGTGACCCTCGGCTCGATCGCCGGCACCATGCCGTGGGGCAGGGGCATGCCGCGGCCCGCCGGCCCTCGTTGGGGACGCCCGGGCCCTCGTGCATCGTGCGGCCCACGCCGTGACCGCCGAAGCCGTCCGGGATGCCGTACCCCGCGGCGCGGCAGACGCGGCCGACCGCATGGGCGTTGTCGCCGATGCGGTTGCCCACGACGGCCGCCCCGATGCCCGCCTCCAGGGGCCTCGTACGCCGTGTCGATCAGCCGGGTGTCCTGCGGCCGGGCCCGGCCGACGGTGAAGCTGATCGCCGAGTCGCCCACCCAGCCGTCCAGAACCGCGCCGCAGTCGACGCTCACCAGGTCGCCTTCCCACAGCCGCGGTCGCGAGACCGGCGAGCCCGATGTGCCCGGAGCCCTCCGGCGCCCGGCCCACCGCGGTCCGGTAGCCCCCCGTGCGCCGGCCCTCCGCGTGCTGGTCCAGCGGCGGGACCATCGTCAGTCAACGGTGCTGGGCCGGCGTCGGCCGGATGGGAGAGCGGCTGGACCCCGGCATGTTCGACGCCCCCGGCTGCGCCGACGGCGCTCAGCCGTTCCGCGTGGGGGACAGGTGGTCCGGGGTGGTGCTGCGCTGCCTGGAGGGCGGCCCGCGCCGCTTCGGGGAACCGCGTCCCGCCGCACTGGATCACACCCGAAGTGCTCACCGAGACGCTCCGCGCCATGGAGCGCGACGGCTTCCTCACCAGGACCGTCCACGACGAGAACCCGCCGCGGGTCGCGTACGAACTGACGGCGCTCGGGCGCTCCCCGATCGGGCCCATGGACGTGGCCCGCGACGGGTCCCGGAGGGACGGCGGACTGATCACCCAGGCACGCGACGTCTACGACGGCTCACACCCGTGAAGTCCCGGAGTGCAAACTTCCCGTAGCCGTGCCGTAACACATATGGGGTCCAATGCCTGCGGACGGACCGGAAGGTTCCAGTCGATCGCAGGCAGGGGCGGACATGACGGAGCATCAACTCCCGTCGGACATCTCGGCACTCGCGCACTACCTGAGGGGGCTGACAGGGCTGCTCGACGAAGGGGGCGGCTGGTACGGCGTCTTCCGCCGGCGCGACCCCGACGGCATGCGGGCCTGCCTGGACGGTACGGAGATCCCGCCCTGGGATGTCGTCGAGGCGCTGCTCCAGGACCTCGCCGCCGTGCGCGGGGCCGAGGCCGACGCGTCGGAGACCCGGCGCGCGCGGGAGCTCCACGCGGCTGCGGCCGCCGTCCACGACCGGCTTCCCGGCGGACGGGCCGCCTTGCACGCGCGACTGGAACTGATGCTGCGGGAGCAGGCCCGCACGGCGCGCCACGGCGAGGAGCTGGTGACCCGCCTGAGCGCGGTCCCGGAAGGCACCGCGGAGGCGGAACGGCTCGCCCACGACCTGGCCTGGCTGCGCGACGACCACGCCCGCGCGTCGGCCCGCATCACCGAACTGCGCGCCCGGCTGGCCGCCCTCCCGCTGGAGCCACCGGCCGCCCCGCCCGACGACTGGTTCCGCCGGGCCGATGCCGCGCCGCCCGGGCCGGCGCCGGCCGCTCCCACGGCGGCAGGGCCGGTGCCACGCGTCCCGGCAGCGGCGGCGTCCGCGCAGACCGCCTCGCCGGACGTTTCCGCGTGGGGCGCCCCGGACGCCGCTCGGCCGGCGGACGGCACCGGCGGGGTCCCCGCGCCGGGCGCCCCGGCGTCGGCCGCTCCCGCGCCAGGTGCCCCCGCACAGGGCGTATCCGGGCCGCCCGACGCCGCGCCGCCCGCCCCCGCTCCCGGACCGGCCCCCGCACCGGCCCCGGCCCCCGCACGCGCGAGGTGGGGCCGGGGTGCCGCCGGGAACAGGAAGCAGCGGCCCCGGGGTGCGAGGTACGCATGGGTCGAGGGAGAGGACGAGCCGACCGCCGTGCCGGAACTCCCGGTCACCGGCGCCGTACCACGAGGCGCGCGCTTCGGCGGCGCGGCCACCGAGGAGGCCCCGCACCCGCACGACCCCCGGCGGGGAGACGAGGACCCCGGTCACCCGCACGACCCGGTGGACCCGGCGGACCCCTGGTCGGCCGGCGACGGCGGCGGGTCCCGGGAGCCCGCGGCCCGTGATGCCGCCGCCCGCGATGCCGTCACGACCCTCCTCGCCCTGCGCGCCGAGGGGCGCGGGGGAGAGGCGCACGCACTGCTCTGTGAGGCCGCCGCCTGGCCCGCGTCCTGGCTGCCGGTGCTCGCCGCCGGACTGGAGCGGGCGGGCCTCGCCCCCGACTGGGCCACCCTTCTCTGGGAGGCGGCCTCCCTGCCGTCCGAGTCGCTGGCCGACCTCGCCGGCGCGCTCACCCTGGCCGGGCGGGAAGGGGACGCCCGGCAGCTGCTGCGGCAGGGCGTCGCACGGCCCCCGGACGAGACCGCGGCCGCGGTGCTGGCGCTGGACGACGGCGACCCGAGGGCGTGGGCGCTGATCGAGGCGTACGCCGGTTCCCGCACCGCCGAGGACGCGGCCCGGCTGGCCGCGCACGCCCCGCACCGGCTGGTGCCCCCGCTGCTGGCGGCCGCTCGTGCGGTGTCGCCGGCCCGGGAGCGCGACGTCGTGCACGCCCTGCGGGTGGCGGGGCTGGTGAGTGCCTGAGTCGACACTGAAAAATGACCGGTGTCGACCAGTCGGGTACGAAACGTGATCGACTCCGGTGGTTGACGGCGGCGGTCTTGCTCAGGGATGTGACGAGGCTTACGTTCTCCATCTACGCACCCGGTCTACGTGCGTAGAGGCTCTCTGACGCCGCGCCGAAGGAGCAGCTCATGTCCCACATCGTCCGCGCCGCACTCGTCCAGGCGACCTGGACCGGCGACACCGACTCCATGATCGCCAAGCATGAGGAGCACGCCCGGGAGGCCGCCCGGCAGGGTGCCAAGGTCATCGGCTTCCAAGAGGTCTTCAACGCCCCGTACTTCTGTCAGGTCCAGGAGCCGGAGCACTACCGCTGGGCCGAGCCCGTACCCGACGGCCCCACCGTCCGCCGGATGCAGGACCTCGCCCGTGAGACCGGCATGGTGATCGTCGTACCGGTCTTCGAGATCGAGGACGCCGGCTTCTACTACAACACCGCCGCGGTGATCGATGCCGACGGTTCGTACCTCGGCAAGTACCGCAAGCACCACATCCCGCAGGTCAAGGGCTTCTGGGAGAAGTACTACTTCAAGCCCGGAAACCTCGGCTGGCCGGTCTTCGACACCGCCGTCGGGCGGGTCGGCGTCTACATCTGCTACGACCGCCACTTCCCCGAGGGCTGGCGCCAACTCGGCCTCAACGGCGCCCAGCTCGTCTACAACCCCTCCGCCACCCACCGCGGCCTCTCCTCCCACCTCTGGCAGCTGGAGCAGCCCGCCGCCGCCGTCGCCAACGAGTACTTCGTCGCCGCCATCAATCGCGTCGGCCGGGAGGAGTACGGCGACAACGACTTCTACGGCACCAGCTACTTCGTCGACCCGCGCGGCCAGTTCGTCGGCGACCTCGCGTCCGACAAGGAGGAGGAACTGGTCGTCCGTGACCTCGACCTCCGCCTCATCGACGACGTACGCCGGCAGTGGGCGTTCTACCGCGACCGCCGGCCCGACGCGTACGAGGGGCTGGTACAGCCGTGAACAGCGACCTCCTCAAGCGCCACAAGGCCGTCCTCCCCGACTGGCTCTCCCTCTACTACCAGGACCCCCTCGAGATCACCCACGGCGAGGGCCGCCACGTCTGGGACGCCGACGGCAAGCGCTACCTCGACTTCTTCGGCGGCATCCTCACCACCATGACCGCCCACGCCCTGCCCGAGGTCACCGCGGCCGTCAGCGAGCAGGCCGCGCGGCTCATCCACTCGTCCACGCTCTACCTCAACCGGCCCATGATCGACCTCGCGGAGCGGATCGCGGCCCTCTCCGGCATCCCCGACGCCCGGGTCTTCTTCACCACCTCGGGGACGGAGGCCAACGACACCGCCCTGCTCCTCGCCACCGCCCACCGCCGCACCAATCAGATCCTGGCGATGCGCAACAGCTACCACGGCCGGTCCTTCTCGGCGATCTCCGTCACCGGAAACCGCGCCTGGTCACCGACCAGCCTCTCCCCGCTGCAGACGCTGTACGTGCACGGCGGCGTCCGCACCCGCGGCCCCTACGCGCGCCTGAGCGACGAGCCGTTCATCGAGGCGTGCGTCGCCGACCTGGAGGACCTGATCGGCCACACCGGCGACGTCGCCGCGCTGATCGCCGAACCGATCCAGGGCGTCGGCGGCTTCACCTCACCGCCCGACGGGCTGTACGCCGCGTTCCGCGACGTCCTGCGCCGCCACGGCATCCTGTGGATCAGCGACGAGGTGCAGACCGGCTGGGGCCGCACCGGTGAGCACTTCTGGGGCTGGCAGGCCCACGACCGCAACGGCCCGCCCGACATCCTCACCTTCGCCAAGGGCATCGGCAACGGCATGTCGATCGGCGGCGTCGTCGCCCGTGCCGAGGTCATGAACTCCCTGGACGCCAACTCCATCTCCACGTTCGGCGGCTCGCCGATCACCATGGCGGCGGGCCTGGCGAACCTCTCGTACCTGCTGGAACACGATCTGCAGGGCAACGCACGGCGCGTCGGCGGGCTCCTCCTGGAACGGCTCCGCGCCGCCGCGGCCACCGTCGACTTCGTCCGTGAGGTCCGCGGTCGCGGACTGATGATCGGCCTCGAAATCGTCGCCCCCGGTACCGACGACCCCGACCCGCGCGCCCTCGGGGCCGTCCTCGAAGCGGCCCGCGAGGGCGGTCTGCTCGTCGGCAGGGGCGGCGGCCACCGCACCAGCGTCCTGCGCATCGCCCCGCCGCTCTCGCTGACCGTCGCCGAGGCCGAGGAGGGCGCCTCCGTCCTCGAACGAGCCCTGCGCTCCATCTAGCCGAAGGAGCCGCACCATGACCACCCGTACCCTGATCCGCGGCGGACTCGTCATCACCGCCGCCGACGAGACCCATGCCGACGTACTGATCGAGGACGGCCGGATCGCCGCCGTCGCCGCCCACGGCACGACCGCCGCCGAGGCCTGGACCGCCGACCGCACCATCGACGCGACCGGCAAGTACGTCATCCCGGGCGGCGTCGACGCCCACACCCACATGGAACTGCCGTTCGGCGGCACCTTCGCCTCCGACGACTTCGAGAGCGGCACCCGCGCCGCCGCCTGGGGCGGCACCACCACCATCGTCGACTTCGCCGTCCAGTCCGTCGGCCACTCCCTCCGGGAGGGCCTGGACGCCTGGCACGCCAAGGCGGACACCAAGTGCGCCGTCGACTACGCCTTCCACATGATCCTCTCCGACGTCAACGAGTCCTCGCTCAAGGAGATGGACCTGCTCGTCGAGGAGGGCGTCACCTCCTTCAAGCTCTTCATGGCCTACCCCGGCGTCTTCTACAGCGACGACGGGCAGATCCTGCGCGCCATGCAGCGCTCGTCGGCCAACGGCGGGCTGATCATGATGCACGCCGAGAACGGCATCGCCATCGACGTCCTCGTCGAGCAGGCGCTGGCCCGTGGCGAGACCGACCCCCGCTACCACGGGGAGGTCCGCAAGGTCCTCCTGGAGGCCGAGGCCACCCACCGCGCCATCCAGCTCGCCCGGGTGGCCGGCGCACCGCTGTACGTGGTGCACGTCTCCGCCGAGGAGGCCGTCGCCGAACTCGCCGCCGCCCGCGACAAGGGCCTCAACGTCTTCGGCGAGACCTGCCCCCAGTACCTCTTCCTGTCCACCGACAACCTCGCCGAGCCGGGTTTCGAAGGCGCCAAGTACGTCTGCAGCACACCACTGCGGCCCCGCGAGCACCAGGCGGCCCTCTGGCGGGGACTGCGCACCAACGACCTCCAGGTCGTCTCCACCGACCACTGCCCCTTCTGCTTCGTCGGCCAGAAGGAGCTCGGCCGGGGCGACTTCTCCAAGATCCCCAACGGGCTGCCGGGCGTGGAGAACCGGATGGACCTGCTCCACCAGGCCGTCGTCGACGGCCACATCAGCCGCCGCCGCTGGATCGAGATCGCCTGCACCACCCCGGCCCGCATGTTCGGCCTCCACCCCAAGAAAGGCACCCTCGCGCCCGGCGCCGACGCCGACGTCGTCATCTACGACCCGCACGCGCACCAGACCCTCTCGGTCCGTACACACCACATGAACGTCGACTACTCGGCGTACGAGGGCAGGACCGTCACCGGACAGGTCGAGACGGTCCTCTCGCGCGGCGAGGTCGTCCTCGACCGGCGGACGTGGACCGGCCGCGCCGGACACGGCGTGTACGTCCCGCGCTCCACCTGTCAGTACCTGAACTAGGAGGCCCCGGCATGGACTTCGGACTCGTCCTGCAGACCGACCCGCCCGCCTCGGCGGTCGTCGGCCTGATGCGGCGCGCCGAGCGCAACGGGTTCCGCTACGGCTGGACCTTCGACTCCGCCGTGCTCTGGCAGGAGCCGTTCGTCATCTACAGCCAGATCCTGGAACACACCCAGAAACTCACCGTCGGCCCCATGGTCACCAACCCCGGGACCCGGACCTGGGAGGTCACCGCCTCCACCTTCGCCACGCTCAACGACATGTTCGGCAACCGGACCGTGTGCGGCATCGGCCGCGGGGACTCCGCGATGCGGGTCGCGGGCCGCAAACCCAACACCCTCGCACGGCTGGGCGAGGCGATCGGCGTCATCCGCGACCTGGCCGAGGGCCGGGAGGCGGAGGTCGACGGACAGCCACTGCGCCTGCCGTGGGTCCGGGACGGCAGGCTGCCCGTGTGGATGGCCGCCTACGGGCCGAAGGCCCTCGCCCTGGCCGGACAGAAGGCGGACGGCTTCATCCTCCAGCTCGCCGACCCGTTCCTCACCGAGTGGATGGTGAAGGCGGTGCGGACGGCGGCCACGGAGGCGGGCCGCGACCCGGCGGAGATCACCGTCTGCGTGGCCGCGCCGGCGTACGTCGGGGACGACCTGGACCACGCCCGCGAGCAGTGCCGGTGGTTCGGCGGCATGGTCGGCAACCACGTGGCCGATCTGGTGAGCCGGTACGGCGAGCACTCGGGTCTGGTGCCCGAGGCCCTCACGGCGTACATCAAGGCCCGCCAGGGCTACGACTACAGCCACCACGGCCGCGCCGGGAACCCGTCAACCGACTTCGTGCCCGACGAGATCGTGGACCGCTTCTGCCTGCTGGGGCCGCCCGCCGCTCACATCGAGAAGCTGAAGGCGCTCCGTGACCTGGGCGTCGACCAGTTCGCGGTGTACAACATGCACGACGCGAAGGAGGCGACGATCGACGCGTACGGCTCCGCGGTCATCCCCGCGCTGAACTCCCAGGACTGAACTCCCAGGACTGAACTCCCAGGACTGAACTCCCAGGACTGAACTCCCAGGACTGAGCTTTCCTGGCTGCTCCCGCACCGGATCCCCGCGCCCGCCGCATCAGCCGGGCACGCCGGATCCGCGACCGGCACCGTCTCCGCCGGCAGCCGGTTCGCGCCGGAATCCGGCGACGGGCGCCGTTTCGCCGCGGAGAGGGCCCGGCGGTCGGCGCCGCCCGCACTCCGCGCCGGGAAGGCCCCGTCCCCCGAGGGGCTGCGGCCGCTCGCCGACCGCGGCCGGGCGCCCCGGCCGGTGGCGTCCCGGGCGCGGTACACGGCGCCGACGGCCCCGGCGTCGGGCCGGCCGGCTGACCCCACGAAGGGACAGCCGAGGCGTAGCATCCGCCCATGTTCACCACCCGGCCCACCCTCCGGGGCACCTTCGGCATGGTGTCCAGCACCCACTGGCTCGCCTCCCAGTCCGCCATGGCCGTTCTGGAGGACGGCGGCAACGCCTTCGACGCGGCCGTCGCCGCAGGTTTCGTGCTGCACGTCGTGGAGCCCCACCTCAACGGCCCGGCCGGCGAGGTGCCGGTGCTGCTCGCGCCCGCCGGCGGGCCCGTGCGGGTGCTGTGCGGACAGGGGCCGGCACCCGCGGGCGCGACCACCGGCCACTACCGCTCCCTCGGCCTGGAGCTGGTCCCCGGTACAGGGCCCCTCGCCGCCGCCGTGCCCGGTGCCTTCGACGCCTGGATGCTGCTCCTGCGCGACCACGGCACCAAAACCCTGTCCCAGGTACTGCGTTACGCCGTCGCGTACGCCGAGGACGGCCACCCGCCCGTGGCACGGGTCGGTGAGACCGTCGAGACGGTACGGGGACTCTTCGAGACCGAGTGGACCACCTCCGGCGAGGTGTACCTGGTGGACGGGAAGGCCCCCGCCCCCGGTGAACCGTTCCGCAACCCCGCACTCGCGCGGACCTGGCGCAGGCTGACCGCCGAGGCCGTCGCGGCCGCCGGCGCCGACCGTACCGGGCAGATCGAGGAGGCCCGCCGCATCTGGCGCACCGGGTTCGTCGCCGAGGCGCTGGTGCGCCAGTCCGGCCGCCCCACCATGGACTCCAGCGGCAGCCGCCACACCGGCACCCTGACCGCCGCCGACCTGGCCGGCTGGTCCGCGACGTACGAGGACCCGGTCACCCACGACCACAACGGCTGGACCCTGTGCAAGGCCGGCGGCTGGAGCCAGGGGCCCGTCCTCCTCCAGCAACTCGCCCTCCTGCCCGACGATGTGCCGCCCCACGGCTCCGCCGACTACGTCCACCTCCTCGTCGAGGGCTGCAAACTGGCCATGGCCGACCGTGAGGCCTGGTACGGAGACGCGGCAGCCGTCCCCCTGGACACCCTGTTGTCCGCCGCCTACAACGCCGGACGGCGGGCCCTGATCGGCGCCAAGGCCTCGTACGAACTGCGGCCCGGCAGCCCCGGCGGGCGCACACCGGTCCTCAGCTCCCATGCGGTCGCCGTCGCCGCGGGAGCGCCCCGCCTCGCCGGAGCCGGCGGTTCGTTCGCCGCGGGCACCGGCGAGCCGACCGTCGGCGGCGACGGTGCCACCCGCGGCGACACCTGCCACCTCGACATCGTCGACCGCTGGGGCAACATGGTCGCGGCCACCCCCAGCGGAGGCTGGCTGCAGTCCAATCCCGTGGTCCCCGAGCTGGGCTTCCCGCTCGGCACCAGGCTCCAGATGGCCTGGCTCGACCCGGGCCTCCCGAACTCGCTGACCCCGGGCCGCCGCCCCCGCACGACGCTCAGCCCCACCCTGGCCCTGCGCGACGGTGTGCCGGTCATGGCGTTCGGCACCCCCGGCGGCGACCAGCAGGACCAGTGGCAGCTGCACTTCTGGCTGGCCGTCACCCACGGCGGACTGGACCTCCAGGCCGCGATCGACGCGCCGAACTGGCACACCGAGAGCTTCCCCGGCTCCTTCCATCCCCGCGGCATGCGCCCCGGCGCCGTCACCGTCGAGTCGCGCACGGACCCGGACGTCGTCGAGGAACTGCGCCGCCGCGGCCACGATGTCACCGTGGGCCCGCCCTGGTCCGAGGGGCGGCTCTGCGCGGTCGCCCGTGACCCGCGGACCGGGGTCCTGTCTGCGGCGGCGAACCCGCGCGGAATGCAGGGTTACGCGGTCGGACGCTGACCCGCCGCCCCGCTGTCAGCGGGCCGTGGTTAGCTGGACGCATGATCGAAGACTTTCTCGACGGTTCCCTGTCCGAGGTCGAGGAGGCGGTGCGCGCGGCGGCCGCCGCCGAGATCATGCCGCGCTGGCGACAGCTGGCCGCGCACGAGATCGTCGAGAAGAAGGGCCCGCACGACCTGGTGACGGTGGCAGACCGGTCGGCCGAGGCACACCTCACCGCCTCCCTCACCGCGCTGCTGCCCGGCTCCGTCGTGGTCGGCGAGGAGGCCGTGCACGCCGACCCGGCGGTGTACGACGCGCTGCGCGAGGACGCGCCCGTGTGGATCGTCGACCCGGTCGACGGCACCTGGCACTTCAGCCACGGCGATCCCGGGTTCTGCACGCTCGTCGCGCTCGCCCGGCACGGTGTGGTGTACGCGTCGTGGACGTTCGCCCCCGCCCGGGACGAGATGGCCGTCGCGCTGCGCGGCGGCGGGGCACGGGTGAACGGCGGGGCGATACGGGCGGGCTCGCCCGCGCCGGGCGCCCCCCTGCGGGTCGCCACGTCCCACCCCGACTACACCACGCCCGAACAGAAGGCAGCGCTCCTCGGCCTGAACACCGACGGCGTCCGGCCCCACCCCTGCGGGGCGGCGGGCCTGGAATACCTCGCCGTGGCCCGGGGCGAACTGGACGCGGTCGCGTTCTCCTGGGAATACGCCTGGGACCATGCGGCGGGCCTGCTGCTGGTGGAGGAGGCCGGAGGCGCGCACACCACGCTCGCCGGCACACCCTTCAGCGTCACCGGGGGCAATGAACTCCCCTTCACCGCCGCCCGCGACGCCGCCACGGCCGAGCGGATACGCGGCCTGCTGCGCCCGCAGTGACCGGCCGCCCACCCGGTCACCACACCCGGTCCCGCCCGAATATCCTGGTTTCCCTGGCCACCGCCCGACGAAGGAGTCCGAAGGTGCCGTCGATGCTCGATGCAGTCGTGGTGGGGGCGGGGCCCAACGGGCTGACCGCCGCCGCGGAACTGGCCCGCAGGGGCTTCTCCGTCGCCGTCTTCGAGGCCCTCGACACCGTCGGGGGCGGTGCCAGGACCGAGGAGCTCACCCTCCCCGGCTTCCGCCACGACCCCTGCTCCGCCGTGCACCCCCTCGGCGTCGGCTCGCCCGCGTTCAAGGCCATGCCCCTCGACCGTTACGGGCTGGAGTGGCTGCACCCCGAGCTGCCGATGGCCCACCCCTTCGACGACGGCACCGCGGCCGTCCTCTCCCGGTCCGTCTCCGAGACCGCCGCCTCCTTCGGCCCCCGGGACGCGGGCGCGTACCGCAGGCTCGTCGAGCCCTACCTCGGCAAGTGGGACACCCTCGCCCGTGACTTCATGTCACTGCCGCTCACCGCGCTGCCCCGCGACCCCGTCACCCTCGCCCGCTTCGGCATCGCCGGACTGCCCCCGTCCACCTGGCTGATGCGCCGCTTCCGGGACGACCGGGCCCGCGCCCTGTTCGCCGGACTCGTCGCCCATGTCATCGCGCCGCTCGGCGGCGTGGCGACCGGCGCGATCGGGCTCGTCTTCGCCCTCGCCGCGCACGCCGGCGGCTGGCCCCTCCCGCGCGGCGGCTCCCAGTCCCTCTCGGACGCCCTCGCGGCGTACGTGAAGGACCTCGGCGGCACCCTCCACACCTCCTACGAGGTCAAGCGCCTCGACGACCTGCCGCCCGCGCGCGCGTACGTCTTCGACACCTCACCCACCGCACTCGCCCGCATCGCCGGGTTCGGCCGCTTCTACGAGGGGTACCGCTACGGCGCCTCGGTCTACAAGATCGACTACGCCCTGGACGGCCCCGTCCCGTGGACCGCCGAAGCCCCCCGCCGGGCCGGCACCGTACAAGTCGGCCCCGGCAGCCGGGACATCGACACCGCCCTGAAGAACGTCGCGCACGGCACCGCGCCCGACACCCCCTTCCTCATCACCGCCCAGCCCAGCCTGGTCGACCCCGCCCGCGCCCCCGAGGGCAAGCACGTCTTCTGGGCGTACGGCCATGTGCCCCACCGCTGGGAGGGCGACCTGACCGAGGCGATCGAGCGGCAGATCGAGCGCTTCGCACCCGGCTTCCGCGACCTCGTCCTCGCCCGCGCCACCGCCGGACCGCCCGAACTGGCCGCGCGCAACGCCAACTACGTCGGCGGTGACATCGCCTGCGGCGCCGCCAGCGGCCTCCAGCTGATGCTGCGCCCCCGGCTGTCCCTCTTCCCGTACCACACCCCGCACCCCGCGGTGTTCATCTGTTCGTCCGCCACCCCGCCCGGCCCCGGTGTCCACGGCATGTCGGGTCACAACGCCGCCAAGGCGGTCTGGCGCCATCTGCGAAAGAGCCGGCGGTGAACATCACCCTCGTCCTCGGAGACATCACCGAGCAGCACGCCGACGCCATCGTCAACGCCGCGAACTCCTCGCTCCTCGGCGGCGGAGGCGTCGACGGCGCCATCCACCGCCGCGGCGGACCGGAGATCCTCGCCGACTGCCGCGCCCTGCGCGCCTCGAAGCACGGCCGCGGCCTGCCCACCGGCCGGGCCGTCGCCACCACGGCCGGCCGTCTGCACGCCCGGTGGGTGATCCACACCGTGGGCCCGGTCCACTCGGGGAGCGAGGACCGCTCCGGCCTGCTCGCCTCCTGCTACCGCGAATCCCTGCGCGTCGCCGACGAACTGGGGGCACGGACCGTGGCCTTCCCGGCCATCTCGACCGGTGTCTACCGATGGCCGATCGAGGACGCGGCGCGCATCGCCGTGCGGACCGTGCGCGAGGCGGACACGGCCGTGACGGAGGTCCGCTTCGTCCTCTTCGACGAGCCGGCGTACGAGGCGTTCGCAGCGCAGGTGGGCTGAGGAGCTACGACAGCGACTCGGCGACCACGGCCGCCGCCCGCGCGATCAGCCGGTTGTCGTGGTGGTCGCCCGCCTTGCCGCGGTTCGACATGATCGCCACCACGATCGGCGCGGCGCCGCCCCGGGGCCACAGGACCGCGATGTCGTTCCGGGCACCGTAGCCACTGCCCGTGCCGGTCTTGTCGCCGACCACCCAGCCCTTGGGCACCCCCGCCCTGATGAGCTCGTCCCCGGTGACGTTGTTCCGCAGCCACGTCGTGAGCTGGTCGCGCTCCGCCCTGCCGAGGGCGTCACCGAGGACGAAGGCGCGCAGATCCCGGGCCATCGCCCGCGGAGTGCTCGTGTCCCGCGACTCACCCGGTGCCCAGCGGCTCAGCTCCGGCTCCCGACGGTCCATCCGGATCACATCGTCACCGAGGTCCCGCAGGGCGGATTCGAGCCCCTTCGGCCCGCCGAGCGCGTCGAACAGCAGGTTCGCCGCGGTGTTGTCACTGAAGCGGACGGCGGCTTCGCACAGCTCGCGCAGGGTCATGCCGGTCTCCACGTGCTTCCCGGTCACCGGAGAGTGGGCGATCAGATCGCTCCTGGAGTACGTGATCACCTTGTTCATGCCGCTCAGGGAGTACTTCCGCAGCACGGCACCGGCGGCGAGCGCCTTGAACGTGGAGGCGTAGGCGAACCGTTCGCCGTCGTTGTGGGCCACCTCCCGTCCGGTGCCGGTGTCGACGGCGTAGACCCCCAGCCGCGCCCCGAACTCCCGCTCCAGCTCCTTCAGCTTCGCGGCGTACGGCTTCGCGGCCGGAGCCGCGCCCGCCACCGACGACGCCGCGGGCACGGACGCCGCGGCGGCCGGAGACGACGGGCCCACCGGGGAAGCCCCCGAAGACCCTTGCCCGCCGCACGCGGTGATCGGGACGAGGGCGAGCGCGGCGAGCGTGCGAGCCAGGCGTTCCCGGCGAGACGGGACTTTCGAAACACGCCCCGGTGCGGCGCGCCGGGCACGGGTCGTCTGCTGCATGGTCCGAACCTCCGATGGGGGATGGCTGTCGGGAACACCCTCACCGCCGCGCCGTCATGCGGTCCAATACGCTTCCGCGCGATTCCATGCCGTTCTGGCATAGGGTGCGGAGTGTGGATCTGGTGGGGGCATGTCGTGCGTTCGTCAGCGTCAGCGAGCGGGGCAGTTTCACCGTCGGCGCGGCCGCCGCCCGGATGTCCCAACCGGTGGCCAGCCGCCGTGTCGCCGCGCTGGAGGAACGTCTCGGCGAGCGGCTGTTCGAGCGCACGTCGCGACGCGCCGTCCTCACCCCCTTCGGCCGGGACATGCTGCCGGTGGCCCGACAGCTCGTACAGGCCGCCGACGTGCTGCTGGACGAGGCGGAGGCCGCCACACGCAAGCCGTGGCGGCTCGCGGTGCCCGGCATCTGCCCGACCGTCGCCCTCGCCCGCCTCGTCGCCGAAGCGCGCGCACACGGCACCACCCTCGACCTCCGTCCCGCCCCACCGGCACGCCGCACGGAGCTCATCCACACACAGCAGGTGCGCGCCGCCCTGCTCGCCGTCCCCGAGGCCGAGGCGACCTGGTCCGTGCCGCTCGGCCTGGCCGGCGCACGCGACCCCGGGGTGAACCGCGTCCACCTGGAGACCCTGCGGGTGGGACGAGCGTCCTCCGGCCCGGCCCGCCGCGTCTGGATCCAGCCCGAGGACGACGTCCCGCACATCCGAGACCCGCTGACGCGGCTGCGCGACGCCGTCGGCCTGCGGCCCGCGCAACTCGTCGTCGCAGCGGAACTGACCACCGCGGCGGCCGAAGTCCTCTGCGGCGACGACCTGTTGCTGTGTTCGGCGGCCCAGGCGGACGAACTGGCCCTCGACTGGCGGCCGGTCGGCGGGATCACGCTCCGCCGCGGCTACGCCCTGGCCGCCTCCGCCGACGGCAACCCCCAGCACATCGAGGCGCGGCTCGGCGCGGCCATCGCCCGCTGCCTCGGCGCCGGCACACCACACGACGACGGGGAAGGAACGGGGAAGTGAGCACCGAGGCACTGCTCCGCGCGATGCGCCGGCAACTGCACGACGGCGGTCTGCACGGCTGCCTGCTCGTACGGGACCTCCACACGGGCGACGAGCTGGGCATCGAGCCGGACACCCAGCTGCCCTCCGCGTCGCTGGTCAAGGTCCCGCTCGCGCTGGCGACGGCGGAGCGCATCCGGCGCGGTGAACTCGACGGCGCCACGACGCTCGACATCCCGCCGGGCCGGATCACCACCCCCGGCCCCACCGGGCTCAGCCGGTTCCGCCACCCCGCGCGGATCGCGATCGACGACCTGCTCTACCTGAGCACCTGTCTGAGCGACGGGGCCGCCGCCGACGCGCTGTTCGACCTCACCCCGCCGGCCCGGGTCGCCGCGATCCTCCACGAGTCCGGCGTCGGCGGCATCACCGTCCGGCACACCCTCCGCGAACTCACCGAGACCCCCGTGGAACGCTTCGACGCCGCCCAGGCGCACCTCGCCCACGCCCTCGCCATCGACGCCGGCACCGGCGGCCGCGGCCACCGCGTACCCCAGCTCGACACCACCCGGGCCAACACCGGCAGCGCACGCGCCTACGCCGATCTGCTCCAGGCGCTCTGGACGC
This sequence comes from Streptomyces sp. STAM6, assembly GCF_054963715.1. Lineage (NCBI taxonomy): Bacteria > Bacillati > Actinomycetota > Actinomycetes > Kitasatosporales > Streptomycetaceae > Streptomyces > Streptomyces sp. STAM6. The sequence goes on from NZ_JBUEFZ010000022.1 coordinate 80,927, forward strand.
CCTCCGCGATCCACCCCGAAGTCGCCGCCCGGGTACGCGAGCTCATGGCGCACAACGTGATCCGGCACCGGCTCGCCCCGGACTTCAGCTCCGACGCCACCACCTGGTCCTCGAAGACCGGCACCCTGCTCAACCTCCGCCACGAGATCGGGGTCGTCGAGCACTCCGACGGCCAGGCCTTCGCCGTGGCCGTGCTCACCGAGTCGCTCGTTCCGGCGAGCACCCAGCCCGGCGCCGAGGCCCTCATGGCGGACGTCGCCCGCAGACTGCGCGACCACCTCCGGCAGCTCTGAGCGACGGCCGCGGCAGCGGCCCGCGGTGCCTACAGCCGGAACTCCCGGTGGCACCAGGTGAACAGCTCACCCGCCTCCTCCAGCCACCGGTCGGCCATCGTGTGGAACGCCGGCCGGGAGACCGCACAGGCGAGCGGCAGCGTACGGACGCCACTCAGATACGCGGGACGGGCGGCGCCCACGTCGCACACGGTCAGCATCGGAGCCAGCCTCTCGACGTTCCAGGCGTTGGCCGCGGCGGCGGCCAGGGCGATCTGGTCCTCCGCCAGGTAGCGGTCGTCCGTGGCGAGCACGAGCAGCACCTCGTCGCGGACCGTGGTGAACGCCAGAGTGACCTTCCTCCCGGCGCCGGGATGGTCGAACCACACCGTCACCGCGGTCGTGTCCGCCTCGAAGGGCAGGTCGTGCCGTGCCACCCAGCCGCTCACCAGACGCTGCCACTGGCCGGACAGCGCGGGCCCCTCGGGCGGGAAAACGTCAGGTCCGTCCACGTCGTACCGCCTCCAGCACCATACGGCCGGTCAGCCCGGCGTCCAGCAGCGCCCGCACACCGGCGGGGAACGTACGCACCGGACGCGGGCCCGGAGCCGTGTCGGGAAGGGCCGGGGGCGCGGCCACCCGGGCGGGGACCACGCCCCGGGCGAGCAGGGCCGCCCCCGTGGCCACGGCGAGTTCCGGCTCGGACACCGCCATCACCGGACGCCCGGACCGGGCGGACAGCAACTCACCGACCATGGGAAGCCGGGAGCTGCCGCCCACCGGGACGATCAGATCGAGGTCCGCCCATCCCAGGCCGTGGCCCCGCAGCACCCGCTCGCACTCGTCGACCGTGTCCGACAGCAGGGGACGGACGGCCTCGCGCAGTTCCTCCTGGGTGAGGGTGACCTCCACCGGCGGATCGAGCATGGTGAGCAGATCCGTGTGCACCGACGACACGGACAACTGCTGCTTGAACGCGGTGCACGCCTCGGCCAGCTGCGTCCTGCGGCGCAGCACGTCCGCCGCGCCGTCTCCGGCGCCGTCGCCGGGGGCCCGCAGGCGCTCGAGGGCGGTCGCGGGACAGCGGTCCCGGATCAGACCGAGGACCGCCCGGTCGACGGACAGCCCGCCGACATGGGGCAGCCCGCCGGGGGAGCCGAGGACGGTCGGGCTGCGGCCGTCCCCCGTGCCCCGGGCGATCGCCAGGTCGAACGTGCCGCCGCCCAGGTCGTACACCAGGATGGTGCGCTCCCGGTCCATTCCGTGGTCGTGCAGGGCGTAGACCGCGGCGGCCACCGGCTCGGTGTGCACCTCGACGGTCTCCGGCCGCAGGCCCGCCGCGGCGGCCGCTTCCCGCATGAGTCCCCGCCGGGCCCCTTCCCACGTCACCGGCACGGTGATGGCCACCCGGTCCGGTTCCGCGGCGACGGCACGGCGGGCCTGCTCCACCAGGAAGCCCAGGACCCGCGCGGTCAGCTCCTCACTGCGGAACCGGCGTTCGCCGAGCCGGTGCGCGAACGGCTCGCCGAACTCGCGCTTGAACTCGTCGCGGAACCGCTCGGGGCGGCGCAGGCGCGAGCTCTGGGCGGCCTGCCCCACCACCGTCGACCCGTCGGGCAGCAGACACACGGCACTGCGTACCGATGTCGCCCCGTGGGCGCTGACGGGGTCGCGCACCGGCATCGGCGGATGGCCCGGGCGGAGCACCACCAGGGCCGAGGACCAGGTGCCGAAGTCGATGCCGTAGACCAGGCCGCGGGCCGCGGTACCGCCGGCCGCGCCCCCGGCCGGTCCGTCGGTCGTGTCACCGGTCACGGGGCGTCGAACTGGTCGGGGTCGAAGGACGAGCCGATCGCCGGGGGCAGGCCGGCGTCGGCACCGGGCGGCTCGGACAGGAGGTCCGGCGCGGTGACGTCGCCCGGCAGCCCTTCGGCGGCGGTGGTGCCGGGGCCTGGCAGGGCGGCTCCCTGGCCGGGCAGGGCGGTCGCCGGGCCGGCCGGGGCGTCAGGGCCGAGCCCGTCGAGTGCGGCATCCAGGACGAGGTCCGCAACGATCTCACCGGCCACCGCGGCCGCCGTGGCGCCCGCCATGGCCGCGGCCGTGGACGACGCGCCGTGCGGACGGGGCGCGGCGTGCGGGGTGTGTGCGGTGTGCGGCCCGGGCGCGGCGTGCTCGGCCCCACCGCCGGGGCCGTGCGCTCCCGGCGGCGCCTGCCGGGACACCGGCCGCGCGGCCAGCCGGTCCACGCGGTCACGCAGCCGGTCGAGCTCCCCCCGCAGTCCGCGGTAACGCTCCTGGCGGGCCAGCAGTTCGCCGCGCCGGCGCGCCTGGACCTCCCTGGTCTGCCGGCTCGCCTCCTGGAGCCTGCGGCCCGACTCGGCGAGGGACTCCTGCTGGGCCGCGAGCTGCGCGTTGAGCTCCTTGACGAGGGACTGGGCGATGTCCCCGTACGCCTGCTGGAAGGATTCCGAGGCATGCCGCCGGTTGGCGGCGATCTCCTGGCAGACCAGCTGGAGCAGCCGCGCGTCGCGCTCGCGTTCGGCCCGCTCGCGCAGGTCCTGCCGATGGTGGCGAACGCCCTGGACCAGGCCCATGATGCCCAGTCCGGCCGCCACGAACATGCCGCTGAACGGCTCGAGAATGGCGACCCCGGCTCCCGCGCCGAGACCGGCCGCCCCGGTGGACCACCCCGCCCGCAACTGGTCGAAGACACGGGCGGGCCGGACGTTGAGCGGCACGGTCGGGACCGTGATGCGGGGGCTGAACGGCGGGTGGGGCGCCTCGGGCGAGGCGAGCGGGAGACTGGTCTGCCGGGCGAAGTCCTCCATGATCCGCACCGCCACCCCGGCCAGCCGGTCGTGGGCCTCGGTCAGAGCGGCGTGCATGCCGGAGGCGACCTCGCCGATCAGCTCGTCCGAGCCCGGGTCGACCCCGGCGGACGCCTTCTCCTGGTAGCGCCGCAGTACCGAGTCGAACGCGTCCTGCAGCCCGGAGCGGGCCTGCCGGGTGTCGACCTCGAAGCGCCGGGCCAGCTCGGTGCGCCAGCTCGCCCCGCCGGAACCCAACCGGGCGAGGTGCGCGGTGGTCTCCTCGACCTGGCCGCGGATCCGCCGCAGCGACTCGCCGGACTCCAGCGCGGCCAGCTCGTTGACCAGCGGCGATCCCGCCGTCGCCACGGCGTCGCCCAGCCTGTCCAGCGCTCGCCGCAGCTGGACGGCGCAGCTCGTGGTGGCGAGTCCCTCCCACAGCTCGCGCTCCAGCTCCGGGAACCCCGAGGCGGCGAGCAGCCGGTCGTCGTCGCGGTCGCGGAGCCACTTCGTCTTGCGGAAGGAGGACACGGGCACCACGACCAGATCGTCGGCCGGCCTGCCGGTGCGCGCGGCGACCTTCTCACGGATGCCCGCGACCACCGGACCGGCGTCCCGCACCTTGTCGGTCTTGGTGACGGCGGTGACGACCACCTCGCACTTCTCCAGTGCCTCGGCCAGGAAGTCCAGTTCGTACGTGGTGGGCGGTTCGATCGCGTCGCAGACGAAGACCAGCCCGTCGGCGCGCTCCAGGAAGGCGCGGGTGGCGGCGGTGTGATCGCCGTTGAAGCTGCCGACGCCCGGGGTGTCGACGACCACCAGCCCCCCTTCCAGCTGCGGCACCGGGGCGTGGATCTCGACCAGCCGGACGTTCCTGCGGTTGCCGGGGTTGCCCTGCTCGGTGACGTACGCGGGCAGCTCCCCGAGCGACAGCTCCAGCCGCCGCGTCGACTCACCGCCGCTCCGGGCCGCTTCGCCTCCCCGGTCCGTGTCCGCGAGGTGCACCACGGCACGCTCCTCGGCGCCCCAGGCCAGTGTGGACACCACGCAGGTGGCCACGTCGACGTCGACCGGGAACAGCCCGAGCCGCTCCACCAGCGCGTTGAGCAGTGACGACTTGCCGCGCTTGTACTCGCCGAACACCACCACGTGGCTGGTGCCGGCTTCCAGTCGGTCCACGGACCGCGCGAGCAGTTCCCGCTGCAGAGGGCCGAGTTCGTCGCCGAGCTCGGCGAGGACTCTCGGATGGGCGGCCAGCACTTCGCCGCGCAGGCGGCTGATGGCGTTGTCCCGCATGGTGGTTCACCCTTCCTCGGACGGCCGGTGGCCGGTCAGGTACTGCCGGGAGAAGTGCGGCGCGAGCCGCCGGTAGGAGGGGACGAGGCAGGGCTCCAGCAGCCGTCCCAGCAGCTTCCGGAACTCCTCCGTCGTCGCCGTGCCGGGCTGGCGCCCCAGCGAGAACGCGGCGAAGAGTTCGTCGTACAGCCCGAACAGACGGCCGCGCAGCGCGCGGTAGCCGGAGTCCGACAGCCCCTCCACGGCCGGGTGGGGGAAGCGGCCGACGGGCTGGGCCCACTCCCGCCGGGAGCGGTGCGGCTCCTTGAAACGCAGGTCCGTGTACTCGACGAGACGCCCCGTGGACCAGTCGAGGGTGGCCGTGGCGAACGGCGGGAACAGGTCCGCACCGCCGGCCGGGTCGGGACGCAGGACGAACAGCGGCAGCCGGGCGAACACCCGCGGCCGGCCGTCCTGGAGCACCACGATCGGCACGGGCCAGCCGACGCCGCACTCCATGGGCACGAGCTCCCGGAAGGTCCGCGAGCGGCGCAGTGCCTTGACGAGGTCCTCGCAGCGGGTACGCCCGGGGCCGGTGCGGACCGTTCCGTGACCGGTGCCGGCCGGGTTCCGGCCGGTGCCTTCCACGCCGTGACCGGTGCGGCTCATGGCGCGACCGTCCCCGGCGTCCCGGCCGCCACCAGCAGGTTCCCCGAGTCCTGCCAGGCGCCCATGAACTCGTCCAGCGGGACCGCCAGGCCCTGCCCGTCCGGATGCCCCGAGTCGTTGAGTATCACCATCGGCCGGGCAGGGTCGGTGTGGTCGATCCCGGTGACCCACACCGCGTGGTCGGCGTCCTGGCCCGGAATGCCCGGCACCGCGGCCAGGGGGTGGTCGGCGGGGTCGTGCCCGGGCGTCCAGATCTCACTGGAGTCGACCCCCACGATGGCCGCCCCGCCGCTCGCGACCACCTGTTCCAGCTGTGCCAGTGACGCCCCCTCGACCTGCTGGACCGGAACGCCGTGGTGTTCCAGCAGGTTTCCCACGTCACCGGGCGCCGTCCCGGAACCGTCGAACCAGCCCATGGCCGCCGCCTCCCTCGTGAGCTGCTCCTCGCTGAACTCCTGACCGGTGAGATGACTGAGGACCATGCCCTGCGCGCCGATGGCGCAGGCGTTCTCGCCGGTGTGCTGCCGCCACACCTCCATCGCCGCGCCGGGACTCCCGGTCACGGCCATGGGATCGCTCCGCGCCGGATCGAAGTTCGGCAGGTCGGGCACACCGCCCGGGGCCGGACCGGCGTACGGGGCGTCCGCCCCGGCACCGTCGTACAAAACGGCCACCGCGGCCGGGGCCGACAGGTCGCCCGGCAACGCCCGGCCGGCCGGGTCGACCGTGGACGACGGATCCGAGTGGTCCGTGAGGTCCACCTGGGCGACCGGGTCGAATCCGGCGCCGGAGTCCCCCGGGTCGTACGTCTCCCAGCTCACTGCCACGCCCCTTCCTCGTCCGTCCCGTACGGCTCGTCGCCGTTCCCGTACAGAAGCTCCATGACCCCGCCCACCTCGTCCGCGATCCGTTCGTAGGAGCGCAGCACCGCCCGCGCGACGGTGAGCGTGGGCCGGTCGACGAGCGGGTCGGAGCACAGCCCGGCCCACAGGGCCGCACGGCGGCGGGCCGTCGCCAGCAGCGTCTCGACCGGTGTGCCGGCCGGCAGCCCGAGCCGGGCCGCGCAGCTGGTGCCGTGCTCGCCGGTGACCGCCAGCAGCTGGGACTCCTGTTCCGCCGTCAGATCCAGCCCACCGCCGTAGTACACGCTCAGCGCCGCCAGTTCGGCGGGGCCCGGGTCGGTGACCTGGAGCCGCTCCAGCAGGGTGGCCACCCGGTCCGCCGCCGCGGGCACCGGCCGCCCGGAGAGCCGCGCCGCGGTCCGCAGCCGGGCCACCTCGCCCGCGATCTCGCGCCGGCCGTGGTCCAGCTTGATCAGCCCGGCCCGGTTGCCGAAGTGCCGCAGCACGAGCTCCCGCAGCGCCGGCACGCCGCTGCGCTCCAACAGGATCCGGCGGACCTCGTCCTCGCCGAGGCCCTCCCGCAGACCGCCGCACGCGAGGAAGACCCCCCACGCGCCCATGCGGTCGACCAGGCCCGCCCGGACCGCCGCCGGGACCGGCAGCCCGGGGTGCTCGTGGGCGCAGAACAGCCCCACGTCCTCCATGAGGTCCGCGAGCCGCCGCGGCCCCACCTTCGCCAGTTCCGACAGGGGCCCGAACGCCTCCGAAGGCATCCGCCGGGCGGCGATGCCGAGCAGACCGGCGACGGGCACGACCGTCCGGAACACCCGGCGCACGGCGGGCCGCCGGGCGTACGCCTCGGCGATGCGGCGGGCCGTCGCCATCGGGTCGTAGTGCAAGGGGTCGGCCGGCATCCCGTCCGGACCGGTCTCGCCCACGGGAGGCCAGTACTGGTCACTGCGGGAGAGGACCCCGAACGCCTTCAGCGGGCTGACGACCGAGCCGTACACCCCGGCGAAGCTGTCGACGGCCTGCTGGTCGGCCCGGCCCACACCACGGCTGAAGACGAAGACGACGGCGTCGGCCCGGTCCATCTCGGCCGCGCTGTCGGCGTGCACCGAGCGGGCGTCCCCGCCCAGTTCCGCCAGCACCCGGGCGGCGTCCGCCCGCTCCGCCGGGTCCTCGATGCCCAGGAAGGACAGGGTGTTGTCGGCATCGGTGCCGTGCACACTGCCCAGCCCGGGGGTGTCGATGATCCGGAAGCGGCGCAGCAGCGGGCTGGGCCGGCCCACCTCGACCTTGCGGACGGCCCGCAGCTCCCGCAGGCCCCGCGCGTCGCGCACCGTCAGCCGGGTCAGCGCGTCCGGAGGCCACTCCTCGGCCGGCCGGCCGTCCTTGAAGTGGACCAGCAGCCGTGGCCGGGGCGCGTGGTGGAACTCGGTCACGTTGAAGGTGAGTTCCAGCTGACCGGTCGCACAGACCTCTTCCCCGAGCAGGGCGTTGACCAGGGTCGACTTGCCGCGCTTGATCTGGCCGGCCACCGCCACCCGCATGGGCTGCGCCATGCGGGCCCGGGCGGCGCGCAGGATGACGGGAAGGTCGCCGGCCTCCGGGCCCGCAGGGCCGAGCTCCTCGGCGATCCGGGCCAGCACCCGGCCGTGGTGACCCGCTGCCTCCGTCGGGAGGAGGGTGTCCGTCATGCCGTCATCACTCCGAGAAGAACAGGTTGTTCAGGATCAGGTACACCACCGCGATCGCCGCCCAGACCAGACAGGTCTGCAGCCAGTCCGGCAGGGTGAAGTCGGGTGTTTCCGTCGCGTTCGGGGCCTGTGGCGGCGGGGGCGGGGGAGTGGCACGCTCCGGGGTGGCGCCGGCGGTGGGCGGTGAGCCCGGAGGCACCTCGGCCCGCCCCGTCCCCGTCGTCCGCTCCGGCGGTGTGTTGAAGGCGTCGTGCCCGGTCGCCTCCGCCCGGTCGCACCACGGGCAGCTCGTCAGATGGGCCGCGTGGGCGTGCCTCGGCCGGCGCGGGCAGACCGTGATCGCACCCTCCGACCGTGCCTGCTCCAGGGCCGTGAGCCACTGCCGTGACGTCGGGCGCCGCGCCGTGTCGGAGAGCCCGGGCCCGAACGCCTGCCGGGCCAGCGCCAGCACGGCCGGGGGCAGCACCGTGGGATCGAGCACCCCGCGGGGGACGAACACCGATTCCGGTCGTACGACGAAGGAGCAGCCGGCCGTGATGTTGTCCGAGATCTGTACGTCGTCCTCGCTGTCCCGCGGCACGCCGCCGAACGGGTGGTACCCGGCCGTCAGCAGCTGGTAGACGAGGACCGCCAGCGCGAAGTCGTCGCTCGGCACGGTCCCCGGCGCGCCGCGCAGCCGTTCCGGCGCCGCGTAGTCGGGCGTGTGCAGGGTGGCGGCGAAGGGTTCACGGGTCTCCGGGTCCGTGAAGCCGATCGAGTCGCAGTCGAGGAACGTCGCGAAACCCCGCTGGTCGACGACGACGTTCTTCGCCGAGAAGTCGCCGATCACCAGGCCCTCGTGGTGCAGCCGGGCCGTCATGAACGCCAGGTTCCAGCAGATCCCCAGCAGGAACCGCCAGTCGGCCTCGGCCGGGAACCTGAGCAGCCGCTGCTCGCGGCTGAACAGCGCCATGAGCTGGATGTGCTCGGGCCCCGCGAAGCGGCCCATGGCGTAGCCGAGGAAACGGCCGTCCGTGGCGCGCACCATCCCCACCGGCCAGGCCAGCTCCGGGGGCTGGCCCCCGTCCGTGGGGCGCCCGGCCAGCGGGTTGAGCTCCAGCATCCGCCGCAGCCGGTGCTCACGCGCCGCGTCCGGCTGGTGGTAGACCTTCACCACCAGGTCGCCGGCGCCCTCCACCGGGTGGACCGCCGCCTCCAGGCCCGAGCCCAGCGGCGGGTCCAGAAGCACCACCGGCCGTCCGTCGAGAAGTACCTTCCGTCCCGTCACGCCGGCCCCCGTCCGTCCGCGGCGCCCGCCGTACGGACCGCCCGCACCAGCGTCTTGTCGTCGGCGTTGAGAGCGGTGAGCCGGTCCGACAGCAGCAGTGCCTCCAGCTCACGGGCGTCCGCCCGTGGGTCGGGGCCGGGCCGGTCCAGCGAGCGCAGCAGCGAGGCGGCGAACGAGCGGTTGGCGAGGGCCGCCGGTCCCCGCCCCCGGGACAGCGCGGCCTGCGTCAGGCCGTCGGTGGAGAGCATGACGCCGTCGACGCCGGGGTCCCGCACGCAGTCGACGCGCACCCTCAGCGGGGCGTCCGCCGAGCTGAGGAAGGTGGTCTCATTGCCGTACTCGCTCGTCGCGTCGGGCTGCGGCAGCAGATGGAACTGCGGTTGCCCCTCCACCCGTCCGGCCCGCAGCACCACGAAACCGTCCCCGAGGGAGATGTGCCCCAGCCAGCCGGGGCCCAGCACCACCACGGTGAGGGTGGTGGCGAAGTCCGCCGGGCCGCCCCGGCCGCCGCCGGCCCGTACGCCGCCGGGGGCGCCGCTGCCCGGCGCACCGGGTCCGGCGAGCGCACCGGGTGCGCCGGCGTTCTCGCCGGACAGCGCCCAGGTGTCGTCGACGAACGCGTCCAGCACCTCCAGGAAGGCGTCGCGCAGCCGCGTACGGAGGTCCTCGGCGTCCCGGGGCGCGCCCTCCCGCTCGTCGAGGCGCGCCCCGAACACCGACGTGGCCAGCCGGACGGCCAGCCGCGCGCCCTCCCGCGACCTCGGTCTGCTGCCCGCACCGTCCGCCACCGCCAGGACCGTGGTCCCGCCGTGGGGCGGCCCACTGTGCGACTGCCCCCACGCGTCCTGGCACGGCACACCCTGCTGGGCGTGCCGATAGCCCTGCACGCTCATCCCGTGCACCCGCCAGACGCCTCCCGGGACCCGTCCGGTCCCCGTCGTCTCCGCCACCCCGATCGTCCCCACCCCTCGAACCCGCCGGCCGCCGCTCAGGAGTCCCAGGCGGAGCGCTGTGTCTTGAACCGGTTGAACAACTGCTCGAAGGTCTCCTCCTCCGCGCCCCGCTGTTCGGCGCTCGCGCTCGCCGACATCGTCTGCAGCAGGTCGCGGAACGGAAAGCCCTCCAACGTGGCGTGGTACTTGGGCGCCAGTTCCCGCAGCACCTGCCGGCCGCGCTCACTGATCCCGCCGATGCCGAAGGCGTAGAACCGGAAGCGCTTGGCGGCCTGTTCCGCGGCGAGTGCCGGGACGAGCCGGCGCCACGCGTCCGTGGCGATGCCCCGGCTGTCGGTCGGCAGCCCGTCGGTCACCAGGCAGATCTGCGGCCGGTAGTACTGCAGCCCGGAGCGGCGCAGCTCCGTCTTGCGTTCCGTCACCAGGCGCATCCCGGTCTCCACGGCCTCCGTGAGCAGCGTGACGCCGGATGCGGACAGCTGCGGCGGACGGAACTGGTGGGCGGACACGAAGGGGCTCGCGGTGGCTTGCGCGTCGAGGAGGTGCGGGCCCTGCCAGACCCCGATGCCGGCGCCGCCGAAGGTCACCACGGCGATCTCGACACTGGAGCTGAGCCCCACGTCCTCCTGGATCTCGTGCCCCCAGAGGGTGAGGGCCTCGTTGAGCAGCCGGATCGGTTCGCCCGACATGGAGCTGGAGATGTCCAGGCAGAGCAGCAGCGGAAGACGCTGTGCGTTGTTGCCGAGTTCGATGTCCGCGTAGGCGGCGGGCAGGTCCTGGGGCGGCGTGGCGGGCCGGCCCGGAAGCGTTGGGTTCATGGGACGGGATCCCCTTGTTCTCGTATCCGTGGACGTGCTGTTGCCGCCGCCGGTGGTCCGGCGGCCGGTGTTCCGGCGCCCGCGCCGCGGGGCCGTGGTCCGTGCTGCGGTCAGTGCCGTGAGTCTCCGGGCGCGTACGCCAGGAGGAGCCCGGCCGGTCCGTCGGCGACGTCGACGGGGGCGTCGGGACCGGGCGGTTCCAGGTACGGCTCGGCCCAGCTCGCGCGGCACAGCCAGCCGTCCAGCTCCACATAGCCCTGGGGGTGCAGGCCGGTGCGTACGGTGGCCGGGCGGACGGGCCCGTCCGGCACCGCGCGCGGACCGGCGGGCCGGGGCCGCGGTTGCTCCGCCGGCCGGGACGGGCGGGGCGGACGCCGCGGAAGCACCGGCGGCGCGGCGCCGTTCCGGGCGTCCCACGGGTCGGGTACGGGGCCGTCGCCGGGCGCGGGCCGGGCGGACCGGCCGGCCCCGGCGACGGGCACGGGCCGGTACCTGGTCCTGAACACCGCGTGGACGATCAGCGCGGTACCGGCGACGAGCAGCATCACGAGCAGCGCCTTGACCGCCCCCAGGCCCGCCCCGCCCGCGCCCTCTCCGGACGGGAGCCGCAGCCGGCGCGGCTCGGCCCCCGCGGGGCCGGGCGTGCCCTGGAGCGCCGCACGCTCGTCGACGGCCATGCGCGGATCGGCCTCGGGCCGGCCGGGCCGGCTCATCCGGACCCGCTGTCCGTCGGGTCGCGCGAGGAGCGTGCACAGGCGGGCCCTGGCCTGCGCGCAGAGCTCCTGCTCCCGGGCGTGTCGCACGATGTCGCCGGGGAGTGCGCTGACCCCGGCGTCCGGGGGCACGACGGCCCGGTCCGCGAGCAGGAGGAGCACCGCCCCGCCCCGTCCGCTCTCGGTACCCTTCTGCACGACCACCAGACGGACGTTCCGGTGCTTCTTGGCGTCGACGACGCGTCGCATGCCCTCCGGCACGTTTCCGTCACCCAGGTCGAGCGGCTCGGCGACCGTCACGACGAGCGTTCCGCCGGCCCCGGCCGCGTCGATCTCCCTCGCCGTGCGGTCCAGCCATCCGGCGGCGCCGTCGTCCGCCGAGCACCCCACCAGGGCGGCCGTCAGGAAAAGCACCGCCGTCAGCGCCCTCAGGGCACGCCCGACCGCCCCTGCCATGTGTCCCCCCGAATGATCCCCCGGTGCCGCCCGGGGCCGGTTTCCGGCCCCGTGTGCCGACCGGAACAGAGTGGCAGGGCAATGTCGGCCATCGGTGTGGTTGTCGGACAACTGGGAGCGACGCGCGGGAGCGCGGAGCCTTTCGACGGCGCGCGGTAAGGCCGCCGCGCGCCGGAGCGCCGCCGTGCGGCGCGTCCCGGCCAGAGCCCTCCCGACGTGCCGCGACAGCAGCTCCATGACACTCGCCCCCCAATTCGCGCACACCTGCGGACCGGCTCTGCAACATGCCATCGGGCCACGGCCGACAATCCGTCGTATTGCGGAATCGGCCACGGGAGTGGTGCGGTATCACAGTCCCGGCTCGTACGCGGGGACAGGGGGAAGACATGGCCGAGACCGAGGGCCGGGGCACGGCCGGGGAGACCGGCGAGGCCCACGAGCGGCTCGTCGCACTGCTGCTGACGGAGCAGCGGGGAACCGCCCCGGCGACGTACCTCTCCGGCGCACCGGCCGCCGCCCGGGACCCCGTGTGGGGCGGATGGCTCGCGCCGGCGGCGGCGCTCGCCGCGGGCGAGCCCAAACGGGCCCTGGCCCTGCTGGCGCACACCACGAGCACGGCGCACGCCCCGCCCGGCCACGCGCAGTTGGCGCGGGCGCTGCGGGCCGCCGCCGTCGCCATGGAGCACACCTGGCACCCGGGCGCCGCACCCGTCACCGTCCCCGAGGAGGCGGTCCGCGCGGTGGCCGGCGCCGGCTCCGGGACGGAGGCCGCCGTCGCGTCGGTCACGCACCCGCCGACCCGGCTCTGCGCACACCTGGCCGGCCGCGTCGGTGTCGTCCTGCTCTCCGCCCGTACGGCACTCGGACACGCCACCGCCTCGCTCGACGCCCGGGCCCGCACCCTCCGGTACGGGACACGGGCCCCGTGGACCGCCCGTGAACTCGCCGACGACGTACTGCCGCCGCTGGAGTGGTTCGACGCGCTGTACGAGCGGCTCATGGACCTCGGGCACGCCGACGCCCTCGCGTACCACCTGCTGCTCGCGGCCGATCTGCGCGTCCGGGCCGGGGACCGGGCGGCGGCGCACCCCCTGCTGAGGCACGCGGAGCGGTACGCCACCGGCAACCCCGCCGCCGAGGGCTTCGCCGCGCTCCTCGCCGGCGACTGGGACCTCGGCGCGCCGGGAGCGGCGGAACGCCGCGCCGTCGCACCGCAACCGCCGGACGGGGGCCCGCCGGACGCGAACGCGCAGGCGCTGTCCGCGGCCGCCCGCCACTACCGGCGAGCGGCGCGCTCGTACCGCGCGGCGGACTCCGCACGCGGCCTGGCGGCGGTGCTGCTCCGCCTCGCGCACACCCACCGGGCGGCCGGCCGGCCCACCGCATGCCGGGAACTCCTCGACCAGGCCCTCGCCCTGGCGGTCACCGCCGGGGACGGCGCCTGCGCCGCGCTCCTCCGCGTCCACCGGGGGCTCGACGCCATCGACACGGAGGAGGCGGGGGACGCCGAGTCCGAGGCCGCCGACCAGGTGATGGACTGGGCCGCGACGCACGGCAGTGACTCCTGGCTCCGCGGCCTGCGCCACATCGCCGACGACCACGCGCGGCGGTGGAGCGCCGAGGGCGAGACCGTCAAGAGCAAGCGGGCCGGGTTGCTGGCGCACCGGCTCACCGCCCCGCCCGCGGGCACCCGCGCACGTCCGCCGGCCGGGGCCGCGGCCGGCACCTACCGGCGGGCCGGCCACCGCCTCGCCGCGTTCGTGCTCACCGGCATGGAGCAGCAGGAACACCTGGACCGCGTCCGGCGGCGGACCGACCGGGGCGAGCCCCCGGAGCGGGCCGCGTGCCTCACGGCCATCCACTGCGCCAAGGTCCTCCACGCCGAGGCGTCCGCGCTGCGCGACCCGGATCTGATCGCCGCGGCCCGCTCCTCGACCACGCTGGCCCTCGACGTCGCGGAGACCCTCCTGACCACCGCCGATCCAGCTGTCACGGAGGCGGTCCGGGCCGTGCTCGGCCTGCTGGAGTCCGACCTGCTCACCTCCCGGGCCCAGGAGACCTGGTTCCGCTCCCGGCAAGCCCGCGCGGCCGGTCTCGACGCGGAGGCCGACCTCCACGCCCGCCGCACCCTGCGGGAGTCCGAGCGCGTCACGGACCCGCTGTTCGCGGGACTCGTACGCTGCTCGGCCCACCTGGACCTGCGCGACACCGAAGCGGCCGCCGCCGAAGCGGCCGCGATCGAGGAACACCTCACCGCGATCCAGGCGGCCGCCCTGTGGCTGAACCTGGGCGAGCCCGACCGGGCCGCACCCCATCTGCGGCGGATCGGCGCGGACGGCGGGCCCCGACCCTCCCACCCGTGGGAACTGCCCGCCCTCCAGGCGGATCTCGCCCTGGCCCGCGGCGCCTACGACACGGCGGCCGCTCACGCCCTGCGGGGACTCGCCGCCCACGAGGAGCGCCGTGTCAGGCTGGCGCGCGACGCGCTGCGCGCCTCGTCCGCCGACGACCCGGTGGTGGCCGGCCTCCACCACGCCGCGGTGCTCTCACTGCTGCTGCGCGGTGGTCCCGACGCGGCCGCCGCGTCCTTCGACCGGGCCGAGCGCACCCGGTCCGGCTTCCTCGACGCCGTCCGCGCCCTGGACGCCGCGGGCGCCGACCCCGCGGCACGCGCCGCCGTCGCCGAGTGGCTGGCCGCCGGAGTCCGCTGGTCCGCCCGGTTCGAGAGCGAGGCCGCGGCCGTCCGCCGCGGTACCGTCACCGCCCCCGCGCAGGACCGCAGGGCCCGCGTCGACGCGGCGGAAGCGGCCCTGCACACGGCCGAGTCGGAGGTGCGCAGGCTCGTTCCCGCCGCGCTCACCGCGTCGCACACCGAGCCGCCGGCCGCCGCCGCCGTGGCCGCCGCCCTGCCACCGGGCGCCCTCCTGCTCACCCACCACCTCCACGGCGACGACCTCGTCGGCTGGGCCATGACCCGCGAGACGCTGCTCTCCCGCCACCACCGCCGGTGGGCCCACGGCACCGTCGCGACCGCCCGCCGCTTCCACTCCTGGTGCGCCGGGAAGGACGGCGGCGGCCACGGCGAGGCCGACGGCCGGGAGCTGGCCGACCTGCTGCTGGCGCCGTTCCGCGCGCTGCTCCACGACCACCGGCGGGTCGTCGTGGTTCCGCCGGCCGGACTCGCGCTCCTGCCGTTCCACGCGCTGCCCTGGGACGGCGACGTCCTCGGCGCCACCCACGAGGTCTCGTACCTCCCCGCCGCCTCCCTCCTCACCCGGCTGCGCGGTCTGCCACCGGAGCGGCCCTGGACCGAACTGGACGCGACCCTGGTGGGAGACCCCGCCATCGCTCCCCGCCACCGGCTCGCGGCCCTGCCCGGCACCGCGGCCGAAACCGCGGAGATCGCCCGGCTGCTGCCCAGGCACCGGCTGCTGACCGGGCCGGCCGCGACCCGGGAGGCGGTCCTGCGGGCGGCGCGCGGCGGCGGCCTGCTCCACCTCGCCACGCATGGTTCCGTCGACGACCTCGCGCCCCACCGCGCCCGGCTCCGGCTCGCCGGGGACGACCACTTCGGCCTCGCCGACCTGCTCTCCGTCGCCCACGCCCCGCAACTGCTCACCCTGTCCGCCTGTGACACCGGACGCGGCACCGCCACGGCGGGCGGCGACGTCCTCGGGCTGACCCGGGCGGCGCTGATCACCGGGGCGCGGCACGCCGTGGTCTCCCTCTGGCCCGTCCGCGACAGCACCGGTTGCCTGGTCGTCACCCGCACCTACCGCCGTCTCGCGGCCGA
Organism: Streptomyces sp. STAM6; assembly: GCF_054963715.1. Classification (NCBI taxonomy): domain Bacteria; kingdom Bacillati; phylum Actinomycetota; class Actinomycetes; order Kitasatosporales; family Streptomycetaceae; genus Streptomyces; species Streptomyces sp. STAM6. Next base: position 96,492 of record NZ_JBUEFZ010000022.1, read on the forward strand.
CCCGACGGTCTCCGCCGGCGCGGCGCTGGCCCGGGCCCAGCGGGAGGTGCGCGAACTGTCGGCCGCCGAACGGGACGAGGAGTTCGAGGAGCTCACCGGCCGCGCCGGCACCCGTGGTCCGGCCGCGTCCCGGCACGGCCGCCGGCCGGGGCCGCGGGCCCGATCGGCGACCAGGGACAGCGAACCGCTGCACTCCGCGGAGGCAGACGACCGGCACCCTTACCACTGGGCGCCCTTCATCCATGTGGGGGTATGACATGACGCTGCGCGCGGTACTGATCGGCGCCCAGACCTTCGGCCTGACCGGCGTGCACACCGATGTCGGGGTCATGCACGACGTACTGGCCAGGCACGGCTTCACCGACATCCGCACCCTCGTCGAGGAGGACGCCTCCTACGCGGGCATCACCGGGGCCCTGCGACGGCTGTGCCGCGACACCCGGCCCGGGGACGGAGTCGTCGTCTACTTCTCCGGACACGGCTCGCTGCGGGGAGACCTGCAGTACCTGGTGCCCTACGACATGGAACAGAGCACCCCGGCCGACTTCCGCGGCTACCTGGCCGCCGAACTGACCGCCGTGGCCCGGGTCCTCACCCGCGTCACCCCCAACCTCACCTGCGTGCTCGACTGCTGCCACTCGGGCGGAGCGGTGCGGGACACCGCCCGCGCCCCCGGCCGGTGGCGGCTCAAGTCGGTCTCCCCGGGCGAGGTCGCGCACGACGCCGGGTTCGCCCGGGCCGCCGCCCTCGCCCGCCACGACGCCCCGCTGGTCCCGCACGTCGTCCGGCTGGCGGCGTGCCAGCAGCACGGTTCGGCGTTCGAGGCCGAACTCCACCCCGGCACCGGCCGCCAGGGCGTCTTCACCGCCGCGCTGGCCGCCGTGCTCGACTCGCCGGCGGCGCGGCAGGTCCCCTGGTCGGTCCTCATCGCCCGGGTGCGCGACCGCGTCAAGCAGCAGCAGGTGCTGCAACGGCCCGACGCCGGCGGGCCCTCCGGCCGGCTGCCGTTCTCGCTGGAGGAGCCCCCGGAGCCGGAACGGCTGCCCCTGGTCCGCAGGGACGGGCGGTTCGTCGTCCCCGGCGGCGCCGTGTTCGGCCTCGGCCGCGACGACACCGTCCGCATGGTGTTCCCCCACGACGACCCCTGGCGGGAGCCGGCCTGCCGGGAACCGGCCGCGGGCGAGGACACGACGGTACGGGCCGCCGTGGCCACCATGGAGGGAGGCGACGCCGTCCTGCTTCCGGCACCGGGCACCGCCGAGCCGGCGGACGAAGCGGGCCTGCCCGCCGGACTGTTCACCGCGGAACCGCCCCCCGGCTCGTACGCGCTGCCGCTGCGCGTCCACGACCGCCGGCGCGTGCGCGTCGACGGCGGTGGCCCCTTCGCCGAGGCGCTGCGCCGGAGCCTCGCCGACTGCCCCCGGCTGGCCGAGACCCACGACGGGCCGGCCTTCGCCACCGTGCTGCTGCGCGGCGGTACCGCCACCGTGCTGAGCGGCGACGACCTGCCCCTCCGGGAGCCGCTGGAGGCGACCCCGCCGCAGATCCCCCGGATCACCGCACTGCTGGACGACCTGGCCCGGGGCGAACGGGTCCGCGCCCTGCGCGACCCCGAGGACGCCGCCCTGCTCACGGCCGGGGCGGAGGTCCGGTTCGAGATCGAGGCCCCTCCCCGCGGTGGCACCTGGCGCCCGCTGGCCCCGCTGGGGGAGCGGCTGCACGAGGGCGACCGCTACCGCGTCACCGTCACCAACCACGCGGACGAGGCGCTGTACTTCTGGGTGCTCGGCGTCGGACTGAGCGGCCGGACGGCCCTGGTGACCAACGACCAGCCCAGCGGCTACCGTGTCGAACCCCACGGCGCGTCCGCCCGCAGCACCCGCACGACACGCCCGGTCACCCTCACATGGCCCCGCGACGTGCCCCGCCTGGGCCCGCGCCCGGAGACCGTGCACCTCCTCCTGGGCGACCGCCCGATGGACCTCGGCCCCCTGGTGTCGGCCGGGCCGAGCCGGACCGCGCACGCCCCCGACCCCGCCCTGCTGCCCCTGCTGCAGGAAGTGGCGGAGGCCTACCGGGACCAGGTCATGGACGGCGCCGACGAGTTCCACTACCGCGTCAGCACCGTGCACGCCGAAACCCTCCCGCACCGCCGGGGGGCCGGGGCGTGAATCCACCGCCGCGAGCGGCCCGGCCACCGGTGGGCGGCGGAAGCGCGGGGACGTGGTCGTCGTAGCCGGCCGCGTCCCCGCCGTCCCCCGTACGGCCAGCATGCGCCCCGGTGCGCTCGCCCTCTCCGCAGCAGTGCGGAATCCTGAACTTCCCGGCGGAACAGGGGAATTCGTTCCCGGCAGGGCATTACGATGCCGTACGTCACGACTGCCGCGAGGCGCCGGTGAGGCCGGGAAGGTTCCGTGATGCCGGAGAAGTACACCCAAGGCCCGGATCCGGGGGACCGCTGGCCGCACGGCACACTCCTGGCGGAGCTCACCGGCTCCGGGGAGGCCGCCAAGGACCTGCTCTCCCTGGGGACGCCCCGGGCGTACGCCCCCGGCGAGATCCTCCTCGCCCAAGGCCGGCAGGAGACGTTCGTCCTGCTGCTGGTGACCGGTGTCACCAAGGTCACGGCCCTCTCGGAGAACGGTGACACCGCCCTGCTGGCCGTCCGGCTCGGCGGCGAACTCGTCGGGGAGTTCGCCGCCTTCGACAACCGGCCGCGGTCCGCCACCGTCACCGCGGCCGGCGCGGTGACCGCCCGCCGCATCGGGCAGCAGGACTTCCTCGGCTGCCTGGACCGGTATCCCGCGGCCGCCCTGGCGGTGAGCAGGATGCTGGTGCGCAAGAACCGCTGGTCGGTACGGCGCCGCGGCGACTTCGGCAGCTGCCCGGTGGCCACCCGGGTGGCCCGGGTCCTCCTCGACCTCGTCGAGGACTACGGCCGGCCCCAGGGCGGCGGAGTCCTCATCGGGCCGCGGCTCACCCAGGCGGAGATCGCCGGCCTGGTCGGTGCCAGGGAACGCCGTGTCCACCACGTCCTCGGCGAACTGGCCGACCGGGGCATCATCCGGATCGGCTACAGCCGGCTGACCGTGCTCGCTCCGGACGGACTGCACGAGGCGGCCCGGCTGACCACGACGGACGACTGACCACTGATCACTGATCACTGATCACTGACCACTGATCACGACGGACGACTGACCACTGACCACGACGGACCGCCGACCACGACGGACCGCTGATCAAGAACGACGACGGACCACGACGGACGGCCGAGGGGGCCCGCACCATGCCACGGGACGACGCACGGGACGACGCACGGGACGGCATGCGGGACGACGTCCTCGCCACCGTCGAGCTCCTCGCCCCCGGCGCCGCGGTGCCCAAGGGCGGACAGCCCGTACGGGACCGGGTCGCGGGGGCCTCCCTGGGCCGGCCGCTGGGCTACACCCTGCCGCCGGCCACCGGCCGCGTGACGGCGGTCGGGCGCACCCCGCGCGAGGTCCTCGTCTGCTTCCCGTTCGACCTGGAGGACCTGCCGGACGGCCGCGCCTACCGGGAGGCGACCCTCACCGTCCAGCTCGACGACGGCCCGCACGCCGTGGCCCTGCACCCCGCGCCCGGCAGCACCGCACCCGACGGGGCGGAGATCGCCGCGTTCGGGCTCGGCAAGGACCGGCTCCAGTGGGTCTTCCGGGCACCGGGGGCGAGCGGTGCGCTGCGCCCCGACGGGCGCTGGGCGCAGGCCGTCGTCCGGCTTCCGGCCACCGTGAGCGGACTGTCCGGCAGGCTGAGCCTGAGCACGGTCACGCTCCAGCCGGTGCTCGGCGGGGCGTTCCGGCGCAGGGAGGCGGAGACACCGCACGAGACGCCGTTCCGGCTCGCGGCCGAGGACCTCTGGCCGGCCGCCGCACCCCTCGCCCCCGACCGGACGGCCCTTCCCGGCGCGGGGGCGCTCGCGGCGTACGCGGAGGCCGGGCCGCCCGCGTACGGCGAGGCGGCGCCCGCGTACGGCGAGGCGGCGCCCGCGTACGACGAGGCCGCCCCACCCGCCACCCACGACGAGGCCGGACCGTCCGCGGACGCGCAACTGCCGCCGGGAGTGCGGCGCCTGTGCCTCGCCGTGGACATCGAGAAGTACAGCGCCCGCGACAACACCGACATGATCCGGCTGCAGCGCGTCCTGCTGCGCACGCTGCGCACGGCCTGCGCGCGGGCCGGCATCGACTGGGAAAGGTGCGGCCGCCAGGCACAGGGCGACGGCTACCTCCTCGTGTTCGAACCCGGCATCGACGAGACCCGGGTCGTGCCCGACCTCCTGGACGGCCTCGCCCGGGCGCTGGCACAGGCCAACGACGGCGCGCCGGAACGGCTGCGCGTCCGGATGCGGGCCGGGCTCCACCAGGGCATCGTCCACGAGGCGGACAGCGGGTACGCCGGCTCCGCGGTGGTCGCCCTGTTCCGGGTCCTCGACTCCGGCCCCGTACGCCGTGCCCTCGCCGATGACCCCTCGGCGCAGCTCGTCGTCGCCTTCTCCGACGGACTCCACCACGATCTCGTCTCCCAGGGCTACGACGGCCTGACCGCCACCGGCTTCCGGCGCACCGAGATCCGCGTCACCGCCAAGGCCTTCACCGCGGTGGCCTGGATCCGAGCCCTGGCAGTCGAAGGCTGATGTCGCTTTTCCGCCAGCGACAGGCCCCGCCGCCCGCGATGCTTGAACCATGCACACCGACACCGAGCGATGCGTTCGGGCGGTCCAATCCAAGGACGCCCGCTTCGACGGCTGGTTCTTCACCGCCGTCGTGACCACCCGGATCTACTGCCGGCCCAGCTGCCCGGTCGTCCCGCCCAAGGTCGAGAACATGGTGTTCTACCCGAGCGCCGCCGCCTGCCAGCAGGCTGGGTTCCGGGCCTGCAAACGGTGCCGCCCCGACACCAGCCCCGGCTCCCCGGAGTGGAACGCCCGCGCCGACGCCGTCGCCCGCGCCATGCGGCTCATCCGCGACGGGGTCGTCGACCGCGAGGGCGTACCCGGTCTCGCCGCCCGGCTCGGCTACTCCACCCGGCAGGTGGAACGCCAGCTGCGGGCCGAGCTCGGCGCCGGCCCGCTCGCCCTGGCGCGTGCCCAGCGTGCCCAGACCGCCCGCCTCCTCGTCGAGACGACCGGGCTCCCGATGGCCGAGGTCGCCTTCGCGGCCGGGTTCTCCTCGATCCGCACGTTCAACGACACCGTCCGCGAGGTGTTCGCGCTGGCGCCCGGTGAACTGCGTGCCCGCGCCGCCCGCGGCGGCTCCACCCCGCCGCCGACCCCCGGCGTCATCTCCCTGCGCCTGCCGTTCCGCGCACCGCTCAACCCCGACAACCTCTTCGGGCACCTGGCCGCCACCGCCGTCCCCGGCGTGGAGGAGTGGCGCGACGGCGCCTACCGCCGCAGCATGACCCTCCCGCACGGTCACGGCATCGTGTCCCTCGCACCCCGGCCCGACCACATCGCCTGCCGGCTCTCCCTCACCGACCCGCGCGACCTCACCCACGCCATCAGCCGCTGCCGCTGGATGCTCGACCTCGACGCCGACCCGGTCGCCGTCGACGACCAGCTCCGCGCCGACCCGCTGCTGGCACCCCTCGTCCGCAGCGCGCCCGGCCGGCGGGTGCCCCGCACCGTCGACGCCGCCGAGTTCGCCGTACGCGCCGTGCTCGGCCAGCAGGTCTCCACGGCCGCGGCCCGCACGCACGCCGGACGCCTCGTCACCGCGCACGGCGTCCCCGTCGACGACCCCGAGGGCGGCCTCACCCACCTCTTCCCGACCCCCGCCGCGCTGGCCGTTCTCGACCCCGAGGATCTCGCCCTGCCGCGCACCCGCCGGACCACCCTCACCACCCTGATCGGCGCCCTCGCCGACGGCTCCCTCCGGCTCGGCCTCGACAGCGACTGGGAGGAGGCCCGCGCCCGCCTCACGGCCCTGCCGGGCTTCGGCCCCTGGACCGTCGAGGTCATCGCGATGCGCGCGCTCGGCGACCCCGACGCGTTCCTCCCGACCGACCTGGGGATACGCCGCGCCGCCGCCGACCTCGGCCTGCCGTCGACCCCCGCCGCGCTGACGGCGCGCGCCGCCTCCTGGCGGCCCTGGCGGGCCTACGCCGTCCAGTACCTCTGGGCGACCGACAGCCACCCCATCAACCACCTCCCGGCCTGAGGAAACCCATGACCACCCGCGCCACCAGGCAGCACACCGTCACCGACAGCCCGTACGGCCCGCTCACCCTCGTCGCCACCGACGGCACCCTCAGCGGGCTCTACATGACGCAGCAGCGCCACCGGCCGCCGGAGGAGACGTTCGGCGACCCGGATCCCCGCCCCTTCGGCGAGGTGATCCGCCAGCTCGACGCCTACCACGCGGGCGAGCTCACCGATTTCGACCTCCCGCTGCACCTGTCCGGCACGCCGTTCCAGCTCAGCGTCTGGGACCAGCTGCGGAAGATCCCGTACGGCGAGACCCGCTCCTACGGCGAACTCGCCGAAGTCCTCGGCAAACCCGGCGCCTCCCGCGCCGTCGGCCTCGCCAACGGCAGGAATCCGATCGGCATCATCGTCCCCTGCCACCGGGTCGTCGGCGCGAGCGGCAGCCTCACCGGATACGGCGGCGGACTCGACCGCAAGCAGCGCCTGCTGGCCTTCGAGAGCGGCGCACCGGCCGACGACGCGCTCTTCTGACGAGCGCGCACGCCCCGGAGTGCTCTTCTGGGCGTGTGACGAGCGCGCATGCCCCGGAGTGCTCTTCTGGGGCGTGTTTCGAAAGTCCCGTCCGGCCGGGGGCGTCTGGCACGCACGCACCAGACGCCCCCGGCCCCGCCCTCCGGGCGACGCCGCTACTTCCGGAACACGCCCTAGCGTGCACGTCCCGAAGCGCTCTGGGGCCGCAGCCGCTTCAGCAGCGCCGGCAGGGCCGTGCCGATGGGCTCGCGGACGACCTCGTCCGCCAGCTCGTCGTACGGCGTCGGCTCGGCGTTGACGATGACGAGCCGCGCGCCGTGCTCGGCCGCGATCCCCGCCAGCGAGGCGGCGGGCTGCACCTGGAGCGTCGAACCGACCGCGATGAACACCTCGGCCGCCTTGGCGATGCCCATCGCCTCACCCAGGACCACCGGGTCGAGCCGCTCGCCGAACATCACCGTCGCCGACTTGAGGATCCCGCCGCACGCCTCGCAGGCGGGGTCCTCCTCACCGGCCTCCACGCGCGCCAGCGCGTCCGCCATCGACGACCGGGCATGACAGCGCGTGCACACCACCGCCCGTGCGGTGCCGTGCAGTTCGAGCACCTTGCGGTCGGGCATCCCGCCCAACTGGTGCAGCCCGTCCACGTTCTGCGTGATCACCCGCACCGCGAACCCGGGGGTGCGCTCCAGCTCGGCGACGGCCCGGTGGGCGGCGTTCGGCTCCGCCCGCAGCGCCGTGGTGTCGCGCCGCATCCGCCACGAACGGCGCCTGATCTCCGGGTCCGCCATGTAGTAGTCGTACGTGACGAGCTTCTCGGCCTCCGGATCACGCCGCCACAGCCCGTTGGGGCCGCGGTAGTCACTGATGCCGGAGTCGGTGGAGATGCCGGCACCGCTGAGGATCGCGACGAGAGTCATGCCGCGAGGTTACGCAGCGAACCACCCCCGCCGCGACGCAATTGCCGCGGCCCCCGCGCCGGCCCGCCGCCAGTGCGTCGACCAGCCCCGCTGGGGCGTGTTTCGGAAGTCCCGTCTGGCCGGGGCCCGCCCTCCGGGCGGACGACGCTACTTCCGCAACGCGCCCCAGCCGGCGTCGACCAGCCGCACCGTGCGCTCCGCCAGCTCACTGATCCGCACCCCGTCGAACCCGAACACCGCGCTGCGCACCCGGTCCTCCAGCGGGTCCGTCCAGTGGCGCGGGATCCCCGAAGCCCCGCACAGCACGCCCGCAACGGAGCCGGCCGTCGCGCCGTTGGAGTCGGTGTCCAGCCCGCCGCGCACCGTCAGGGCGATGGTGCGGGAGAAGTCGCCCCCGCCGTAGAGCAGCCCCGCCGTGATGACGGCGGCGTTCGGCACGGTGTGGATCCAGTGCATCCCGGCCGTCTCCCGCTCCACCTCGCCCAGCGCGTCGGACCACGCCACCCCGGCCTCGTGCAGCGCCACCACATGACGGACGGTGCGGGCCAGACGGCTGCTCGCGGGGATCCGGTCCAGCGCCGCCTCGATCGCCGGCCGCGGTCCGGCCGCGGTGAACGCGGCGGCGATGAGCGCCGCCGCCCACATCGCGCCGTACACGCCGTTGCCCGTGTGTGACAGCACCGCGTCGCGGCGGGCCAGCGCGGCGGCGCGGCGCGGCTCGCCTGGTGACGTCCAGCCGTAGACGTCGGCGCGGATGAGGGCGCCGATCCACTCCTGGTACGGGTTGTCGTAGGTGGCCGTGAGCGGCGGCCCGAGGCCGTTGGCGAGATTCCGGTACGCCGCCCGCTCGGCGGTGAAGGTCTGCGCGTACGGCAGGCACAACAGCCACAGGTCGCCGACCTGCGCCGTCGTGAACTCGAAGCCGTGGGTCTCCAGGAGGTGCAGAACCAGGATCGCGTAGTCGATGTCGTCGTCCCGGCAGCTGCCGTGGATCCGGCCGCGGACACACTCGGGCCACTCGGGCCGCAGCTCGAACCCGTCGGCGCCCGGTGGCGGCTCCGGCAGGTAGTCGGTGAGGGGAAGCGCGCCGACGGCCCGCAGGTAGCGGTCGATCCGCTCCCGCGTCCAGTAGTCGCCCCGCTCGACCGGTTTGCCGAGCATGTTTCCGGCGATACGGCCCGACCAGCCGCCGAGGATCCGGTCCAGGAGCTGCGCACGCTGTAGACCCATACGTCCGGTTTACCGCACATCGGGGGGTGGCACGCCGTATGACGGGCCGGATAGGGTCGGCCTCGGCGCGACTGCCTGTTCGATAGCAAGGGATGCAAGGTGACGGACGGAGCAGTAACTGAGGCCGCGCGCGTGCTCGTCGCGGCCGACAAGTTCAAGGGGTCGCTCACGGCCGTGCAGGTCGCGGAGCGGGTGACGGCCGGGCTGCGGCACGTCCTCCCTGAACTGGAAGTGGAGACCCTGCCCGTCGCGGACGGCGGCGACGGCACGGTGGCGGCCGCGGTGGCGGCCGGGTTCGAGCGGCGAGAGGTACGGGTGACCGGGCCGCTCGGCGAGCCGGTGACCGCGGCGTACGCGCTGCGCGACACCACCGCCGTGGTGGAGATGGCGGAGGCCTCCGGCCTCCAGCTCCTGCCCGAGGGCGTTTTCGCGCCGCTGACGTCCACCACGTACGGTTCCGGCGAGCTGCTGCGCGCCGCCCTCGACGCGGGCGCGCGCACCATCGTGTTCGGTGTGGGCGGCAGCGCCACGACCGACGGCGGCGCGGGCATGCTGGCCGCGCTCGGCGCGCGCTTCCTCGACGCGCGGGGCGAGCCCGTCGGCCCCGGGGGCGGTGGCCTGCGGGACCTTGCGACGGCGGACCTCTCCGGCCTCGACCCGCGCTTCGCGGACGTGGACCTCGTCCTCGCCAGTGACGTCGACAACCCGCTGACCGGCCCGAAGGGCGCGCCGGCGGTGTACGGCCCGCAGAAGGGCGCGTCGCCCGAGGACGTGGCCGAGCTGGACGCGGCCCTGTCCCACTTCGCCGCCGTCCTGTCCGAGTCGATCGGCTCCCGGGCCACCGCCCTCGCCGAGTCCCCGGGCGCGGGCGCGGCCGGCGGCATCGGGTACGGCGCTCTGGTCGGCCTGGGCGCGGGCTTCCGTCCCGGTATCGAGGTCATGCTGGACGTGCTGGGGTTCGCCCCCGCCCTGTCCCGCGCCACCCTGGTCGTCACCGGCGAGGGCTCGCTGGACGAGCAGACCCTGCACGGCAAGGCGCCGGCCGGCGTGGCCGCGGCCGCCCGTGCGGCGGGCGTGGAGGTCGTCGCGGTCTGCGGCCGCCTCGTCCTCCGGCCGGAGGCCCTGGGCCGGGCCGGTATCCGCCGCGCCTACCCCCTGACGGACCTGGAGCCGGACACGGCCACGTGCATCGCCGAGGCCGGTCCGCTGCTGGAGCGGGTCGCCGCGAACATCGCCCGCGACTTCCTTTCCTGACGAGGCCGCCCCCGGCCGTCCGCCGGGGGCAGCACCCTGCGCGGCCGGTCGTCGCCCCAGTCGGCCGGCAGCCCGGCCAGCGGGGTCAGCCCGTGGTCCGGCGGGCCGGCGTCGGACCCGTCGGCGATCTCCGCGACGAACGTCCGGTACGGCTCGGGCAGGACGATGCCGTGTTCCGCCTCGAAGGCGAGCACCGCCGGCCAGCCGAGCGGCGGCGCCGACGAGCCGGTGCCGAAGGCGGCGCGCAGGGCGGCCAGGTCCCCGGGATCCGCCGATCCGGCGGGGCCGGGCGCGGGGGCGCGACGGGTGTTCATGGGTACGAGAGGTATCACGCCGCACCGACGGTCCCGCCCGCCGGGGAGGGGGGCGTCACACGGGTGAAACGGCGCCGTGTGAAGCTCTGATCATGAGCGACGGTCACCGCATCGAGCCCCTCACCGCCGAGCAGATCCACGAGCACGCGGAGAACGGTCTTGCCGCGCTGCTGCGGGACGCCGTGGACGGGGGTGCCTCCGTCGGCTTCCTCGCACCGCTGCGGCACGCGGAGGCGGCCTCCTGGTGGCGCGGAGTGGCCCGGGAGACCGCCGAGGGCACCCGGAGCGTCTGGGCGGCCCACGGGCCCGCCGGCGGGCTCTCGGGCGTGATCACCCTGGTGCGGGCGGGGATGCCGAACCAGCCGCACCGTGCGGAGATCTCCAAACTGCTCGTCCACCGCGACGCCCGCGGGCACGGCCTCGGCTCGCGGCTGCTGGCGACCGCCGAGGCCGCGGCAGCGGCCGAGGGGCGCACCCTGCTCGTGCTGGACACCGAGACCGGCAGCGCGGCGGAGGGGCTCTACCGCAAGGCGGGCTGGACCCCGGCGGGCACGATCCCGGACTACGCCCTCGACCCCGCCGGCACCCCCCACCCCACGACGTACTACTTCAAGCGCCTGCCGGACCCGGTCGGGCCAGGGGGAGAGGCCCGGCCATGACGAAGGGCCCGGGTGCGATTCCCGCACCCGGGCCCTTCCCTGTCCGTTCCCGCCGCTACGGCAGCTGCGCCGCCCGCGCCTCCCGGCTCTCGCGCCGGTTGTCGCGGAAGGTGTTCACCCGCCGGGCCGTCGCGAAGAGGGGGATCACGGCGCCCAGCACGACCTGCAGCGCACAGCCGGTCTGGAGCAGCACCTGACCGCCCGGCGCGTCGAACGCCCACGCCGCGAGCATGCCCATCGCGCCCACGATCCAGCTGAGCATCGCCACCGCGAGGACGCCCCGCGGCTTGGGGTACTCGACCCGGCTCACCATCAGCCACGCCGTCCCGATGATCGCGAGGAGCGTCGGGACGAACGGCAGGCCCAGGAGCACGATCGAGACGACCGTCAGCGCGCCGAAGGGGCTCGGCATGCCCTGGAACATGCCGTCCTTCATGGTCACGCACGAGAATCTGGCCAGCCGTAGCACCACCGCGAGGAGCACCACGACCGCGGCCACCGCCGAGACCTTCTGCTGTGCGCCGTCCGAGACCGCGACCATTCCGTACACGAGCACGAAGTACGCCGGGGCCAGACCGAAGCTGATCAGGTCCGACAGGTTGTCGAGCTCGGCGCCCATCGGGGACGAGCGCAGCTTGCGCGCCACGATGCCGTCGAACAGGTCGAAGATCGCCGCGCACAGCATGAGGATGACGGCGGTGGCGGCGCTGTTGCGCGCCATGCCGGTCTCGGTACTGCCCGTGAGGTGCGGGATGAGGATGCCCGTGGTGGTGAAGTACACCGCCATGAACCCGCACGTGGCGTTACCCAGCGTGAGCGTGTCCGCTATTGAGAGCCGCAGTGAGAGCGGCATCTCCTCCGCTTCCTCGGCGGCGTCCGCCTCGGCGTCGGCGACCCAGTTTGCCTGTGTATCAGGATCAATCACGGTCAATTCGAGTCACCCCCGCGGTCGTGGTCTGTCCGACCTCGACCGCGACGTCGACACCTTCCGGAAGGTAGATGTCAACGCGCGATCCGAAGCGGATCAGACCGATGCGCTCGCCCTGCTCGACCTTGGTCCCCTGCGGGAGGTACGGGACGATGCGCCGTGCGACCGCGCCGGCGATCTGCACCATCTCGATGTCACCGAGCTCGGTGTCGAAGTGCCAGACAACGCGCTCGTTGTTCTCGCTCTCCTTGTTGAACGCCGGCACGAATCCGCCGGGCACGTGCTCCACGGACGTCACCGTGCCCGCGAGCGGGGCGCGGTTGACGTGAACGTTCAGCGGGCTCATGAAGATGGCGACCCGGGTACGCCCGTCCTTCCACGGCATGATGCTCTGCACCACACCGTCGGCGGGCGAGATGACCCTGCCCTGCGCGATCTCGCGCTCGGGGTCGCGGAAGAACCACAGCATGCCCGCCGCGAGAGCGGTGGTGGGCACAGCGATCGCCGCGGCGCGCTTGGAACGGCGCGAGCGGGCAAGGCTGAGTGCGGCGGTGGCGACGGTCGGCAGAAGCCACGGCGATGCTCCGCGAGCGATACGTACGCCAAGGAGGCTGTCGCGACGTGCAGAGGTTTGGCTGTGGGGCATGGATGACCTTCGTAGCGGATGATGCCGCGCTGGACGGGGGACGGCGGCTTTCTGGACGATGCTATCGGTTGCGGGCCGCAACTGGGCAAGCCAGAAGCCGAGTCGGCGGCCGGAAGACGATGACAGGGTGTGATCTTCTTCGCGGCCAAACCGACTCGAAAGCGACAATCAACCCTGGAACCGGTACTCCTCGAGCAACCGACGCCCAATGATCATTTTCTGGATCTCGGCGGTACCTTCGCCGATCAGCAGCATCGGAGCCTCTCGGTAGAGACGCTCGATCTCGTACTCCTTCGAGAACCCGTAGCCACCATGGATACGGAAGGCGTCCTCGACGACCTCTTTGCAGTATTCGGAGGCGAGGTACTTCGCCATCCCTGCTTCCAGGTCGTTTCGTTCCCCGGAGTCCTTTTTGCGAGCTGCGTTGACCATCATGGCATGAGCGGCCTCGACCTTGGTAGCCATCTCGGCCAGCTTGAACTGAATCGCCTGGTGCTGGGCGATCGGCTTGCCGAAAGTGTGACGTTGCTGGGCGTACGAGACACCCAGCTCAAACGCACGCTGGGCGACACCGCAACCACGGGCCGCGACGTTCACGCGACCGACCTCGACGCCGTCCATCATTTGGTAAAACCCTCGGCCGGTGGTCCCGCCGAGCACACGATTGGCCGGAATGCGCAGTCCGTCCATGATGAGCTCGGTGGTGTCGACCCCCTTGTACCCCATCTTGTCGATCTTGCCGGGGATGGTGAGGCCGGGGCGGACCTCTCCGAAGCCGGGCTCCTTCTCGACGAGGAAGGTCGTCATCGACTTGTGGGGCTTGGCGGCCGCTTCCTCGGGAGTGAGTCCTTCGTCACTCCGGACGAGCACCGCGACGAGCGTTGACGTTCCACCGTTCGTCAGCCACATCTTCTGACCGTTCAGGACGTACTCGTCGCCGTCCCTGACCGCCTTGGATGTGATGGCCGACACATCCGAACCGAGGCCCGGCTCCGACATGGAGAACGCGCCGCGCACCTCGCCGGCCGCCATGCGCGGCAGGAAGGTGTCCTTCTGCTCCTGCGTGCCGTGCTGCTTGAGCATGTACGCCACAATGAAGTGGGTGTTGATGATCCCGGACACGGACATCCAGCCGCGGGCGATCTCCTCCACGCACAGCGCGTACGTGAGGAGGGACTCACCCAGGCCCCCGTACTCCTCGGGGATCATCAGACCGAAGACGCCCAGCTCCTTGAGCCCGTCGACGATCGCTTGCGGATACTCGTCGCGGTGCTCCAGCTCGGTCGCGACCGGGATGATCTCCTTGTCGACGAAGTCCCGGACGGTGGACAGGATCTCCTGCTGGACGTCGGTCAGACCGTGGGTCTGGGCGAGTCGCGCCATGACTACTTCTCCGCCTTCTTCGAGGGCTCGTTCAGCTCCGGGCGGCCGGGCTGCTCCCCGCCGCGCTCCTTGATGTACGTCTCGGTGGGGACCATCACCTTGCGGCGGAACACGCACACCAGCGTGCCGTCCTGCTTGTAGCCCTTGGTCTCGACGTAGACGATGCCCCGGTCGCTCTTCGACCTGGACGGCGTCTTGTCGAGCACCGTCGTCTCGCCGTAGATGGTGTCACCGTGGAACGTCGGGGCGACGTGGCGCAGCGACTCGATCTCCAGGTTGGCGATCGCCTTGCCGGAGACGTCCGGCACGGACATCCCCAGCAGCAGGGAGTAGATGTAGTTCCCGACGACGACGTTCTTCCCGAAATCAGTCGTCTTCTCCGCATAGTTGGTGTCCATGTGGAGCGGGTGGTGGTTCATGGTGAGCAGACAGAAGAGGTGGTCGTCGTACTCGGTGACCGTCTTCCCGGGCCAGTGCTTGTAGACCGCCCCGACCTCGAACTCTTCGTAGGTGCGTCCGAACTGCATGGTGATCAGGCCTCCGGGGCTTCGAACTTGGAGGTGCGGGTCATGCCGGCGGCCCGTCCCTTGCCGGAGATGACCAGCGCCATCTTGCGGCTGGCCTCGTCGATCATCTCGTCGCCGAGCATCGCCGAGCCCTTCTTGCCGCCCGCCTCGGACGTGTAGTACTCGTACGCGTCCAGGATCAGCTCGGCGTGGTCGAAGTCCTCCTGCGACGGCGAGAAGATCTCGTTGGACGCCTCGACCTGGCCGGGGTGCAGCACCCACTTGCCGTCGAAGCCGAGGGCCGCGGCGCGCTGGGCGACCGCGCGGTAGCCGTCGATGTTGCGGATCTGCAGGTAGGGGCCGTCGATCGCCTGGAGGTTGTTGGCGCGGGCGGCCATAAGGATCTTCATCAGGATGTAGTGGTAGGCGTCCGCCGGGTAGCCGGGCGGCTGCTCGCCGACGACCAGGGACTTC
This sequence comes from Streptomyces sp. STAM6, assembly GCF_054963715.1. Lineage (NCBI taxonomy): Bacteria > Bacillati > Actinomycetota > Actinomycetes > Kitasatosporales > Streptomycetaceae > Streptomyces > Streptomyces sp. STAM6. The sequence goes on from NZ_JBUEFZ010000022.1 coordinate 111,521, forward strand.
ATGTTGATGGAGGCCATGAAGTCGGCCGGGCCGAAGATGATCGTCTCCACGCGCGGCGACGCCTGGGCGATCGCGTTCACGTTGTTGAGGCCCTGGGCGTTCTCGATCTGCGCCTCGATGCCGATCCTGCCGACCTCGAAGCCCATCGTCTTCTCGATCTGCGTCAGCAGCAGGTCGAGGGCGACCACCTGCTGGGCGTCCTGGACCTTCGGCAGCATGATGCAGTCGAGGTTCTGGCCCGCGCCCTCGACGACCGTGACGACGTCACGGTACGTCCACTCGGTGGTCCAGTCGTTGACGCGCACGACCCTGGTCTTGCCCGTCCAGTCGCCCTCGTTGAGGAACTTCACGATGGTGTGCCGGGCCTCGGGCTTGGCGAGCGGCGCGCAGGCGTCCTCCAGGTCCAGGAAGACCTGGTCGGCCGGCAGCCCCTGGGCCTTCTCCAGGAAGCGCGGGTTGCTGCCCGGCACCGCGAGGCAGGAACGGCGGGGCCGAAGCCGATTGACGGTCATGCGGGAACCTCCAGAGGGTCGAGCTTGTTCGCTTTACGGATCTCGTCGACGATACGGCCGATGATCTCCGTGATACCGAAGTCCTTCGGGGTGAAGACGGCGGCCACACCCGCACGCTTCAGTTCGGCGCCGTCGGCGCTCGGGATGATCCCGCCGACGATGACCGGGATGTCGGAGGCGCCGGCCTCGCGCAGCCTGGCCAGCACGTCCGGGACCAGCTCGGCGTGCGAGCCGGACAGGATGGACAGCCCGACGCAGTGCACGTCCTCCGCCAGCGCGGCGTTGACGATCTGCTCCGGGGTGAGCCGGATGCCCTGGTAGACCACCTCGAAACCGGCGTCACGCGCACGCACCGCGATCTGCTCGGCGCCGTTGGAGTGGCCGTCGAGCCCCGGCTTGCCGACCAGCAGGCGCAGCCTGCCGGACCCCAGCTCCTCGGCCGTGCGGGCGACCTTCTCACGGACCAGGGCGAGCGGCGTGCCCTCCTCCGCGGTCACCGCGACCGGCGCGGAGGACACTCCGGTCGGCGCGCGGAACTCGCCGAAGACGTCCCGCAGCGCCCAGGACCACTCGCCGGTGGTGACACCCGCACGGGCGCACTCCAGGGTGGCCTCGAAGAGGTTCCCGTCGCCCGCGGCCGTCGCCTTGAGGGTGGCGAGGGCCTCCTGGGCACGGGTCTCGTCGCGGTTGTCGCGCCACTCGTGGAGCTTCGCCACGACCCGCGCCTCGTTGGCCGGGTCCACCGTCATGATGGCGGTGTCCAGGTCCGCGGTGAGCGGGTTGGGCTCGGTGCCCTCGAAGCAGTTGACGCCGACGATCTTCTCCTCGCCGGCCTCGATCCTGGCCCGCCGCTCGGCGTGCGAGGAGACCAGCTGCGACTTGAGGTAGCCGGACTCGACGGCAGCCATCGCGCCGCCCATCTCCTGGATCCGGTCGATCTCGGCGAGGCACTCCTCGACGAGGGCGTCCACCTTCGCCTCGATGACGTGCGAGCCCGCGAAGATGTCCTCGTACTCCAGCAGGTCGCTCTCGTGCGCCAGCACCTGCTGGATGCGCAGGCTCCACTGCTGGTCCCAGGGCCGCGGCAGGCCGAGAGCCTCGTTCCAGGCCGGGAGCTGCACGGCACGCGCGCGGGCGTCCTTGGAGAGGGTGACGGCCAGCATCTCCAGAACGATGCGCTGGACGTTGTTCTCCGGCTGGGCCTCGGTGAGGCCCAGCGAGTTGACCTGGACGCCGTAGCGGAATCGGCGGTGCTTGGGGTTCTCGATCCCGTAGCGCTCATGCGTGATCTTGTCCCAGATCCGGCCGAAGGCGCGCATCTTGCACATCTCCTCGATGAAGCGGACGCCCGCGTTCACGAAGAAGGAGATACGGGCGACGACATCGCCCTTGCGCTCCTCGGGGACCTGACCGGAGGCGAACACCGCGTCGAGCACGGCGATCGCCGTCGACATGGCGTACGAGATCTCCTGGACCGGGGTGGCGCCCGCCTCCTGCAGGTGGTAGCTGCAGATGTTGATCGGGTTCCACTTCGGGATGTGGTTCACCGTGTAGGTGATCATGTCGGTGGTCAGCCGCAGGGACGGACCGGGCGGGAAGACGTGCGTCCCGCGCGACAGGTACTCCTTGACGATGTCGTTCTGGGTGGTGCCCTGGAGCTTGGTGATGTCCGCGCCCTGCTCCTCGGCGACCACCTGGTAGAGCGCCAGCAGCCACATGGCGGTGGCGTTGATGGTCATGGACGTGTTCATCTGCTCCAGGGGGATGTCCTGGAACAGCCGCCGCATGTCACCGAGGTGCGAGACCGGGACCCCGACCCGGCCGACCTCGCCGCGGGCGAGGATGTGGTCGGGGTCGTAGCCGGTCTGCGTCGGCAGGTCGAACGCGACGGACAGGCCGGTCTGGCCCTTGGCGAGGTTGCGCCGGTACAGCTCGTTGGACGCCTCGGCCGTGGAGTGACCGGCGTACGTCCGCATGAGCCACGGCCGGTCCTTCTGACGCTCTGTCACGTGACGACCTCAGATGTT
>NZ_JBUEFZ010000023.1:0-113291 GCF_054963715.1 Streptomyces sp. STAM6
ACAGCGCATGACCGTCACCGGCGGCTCCGCGCTGCCGAAGGACGACATCGACCGCATGATGCGCGAGGCCGAGCAGTACGCGGAGGAGGACCACAAGCGCCGGGAGGCGGCCGAGACCCGCAACCAGGCCGAGGGCCTCGTCTACCAGACCGAGAAGCTGCTGCGCGACAACCCGGACAAGATCCCCGGTGAGGTGAAGTCGGAGGCGGAGGCGGCCGTCGCGGAGCTCAGGACCACACTGGAGGGCCAGGACACCGGCGCCGTCCGCGAGGCCAGCGACAAGCTGTCCGCGGTCGCGCAGAAGATCGGTTCCGCCATGTACGCGCAGGCCCGGGCCGCGGGCCCGGGCGATGCCGAGGGCAGCGCCGGCCGGGGCGGGGCCGGAGCGGCCGGCGGTGGGGACGAGGCCGCGGGGAGCGGCGACGGGGACGAGGTCGTCGACGCGGAGATCGTCGACGACGAGCAGAAGGGCGGTGCCGGATGACCTTCCCCAGGGGCCCGTCCTCGTCCGGCGGTGACGGCGACCACCCGTCGGTCGTGGTCCATGACAGGCGCAGGATCGACCCGGTCACCCTGCGGCTGCGGCAGGAGGCCCTGCGGGACCGGCCGCGGGAGAAGCGCGGGCCGGTCCGTACGCCCAGGCAACCGCCCCCGGCGCCGTCACCCGCCGTTCCGGCCGCGCCCTCCTCCGCCGCGCCGCCCGCCCCCTCCCCGCCCGTGCCGTCGGCGGCGGCGGACGAGGTGGCGCGGTTGCGCGCCCGGCTCGCCGAACGGACGGCGGACGTCCAGCGGCTCAAGGCCGAGTACGACAACTACCGCAAGCGGGTGCGGCGGGACCGTCTGGCGGTACGCGAGATCGCCGTGTCGAACGTGCTGGCCGGACTGCTGCCGGTGCTGGACACCGTCGACCGGGCCCGGGAACACGGCGCGGACGGCATGGCCTTCACGGCCGTCGCGGACGAACTGGAGCGCCAGGTCGCGGCGCTCGGCCTGCTGCCGGTCGGCGAGCGGGACGAGCCGTTCGACCCGCAGGACCACGAGGCGCTGACCTACACACAGTCCGAGCGGGCCGCCCGGCCCGTGGTCTCCGCGGTGCTGCGGCGCGGCTACCGGGTGGGCGACCATCTGCTGCGGCCCGCCCAGGTCGCCGTGACGGGTCCGCCCGCACGCGCGGTGTCCGACGAGGGGCGGGCGGACCCGCCCGCCTGACCCGGGAGGTTGCGACGCATGGCCCGTCTGGCGGTGAAGGGCGAGGACCTCGTGGTGCACCTGGCGTGGCGGGAGCGGGCCGCGGCTCGCCACGGCGACGTCCGGGTGCCGGTGTCGGCGGTGAGCGGGGTGTCCGTCGAACCCGACTGGTGGCGTGCGCTGCGCGGCATGCCGGGCAGGGGACTCAGCGTCCCGGGCCGGCTGAGCGCGGGCACGCGGCGCCTGCCGGACGGCGGCGAGGACTTCGCCGTGGTCCGGGCGGGTGGGCCCGTGCTCTGTGTCGACCTGCGCCGGCACGCGGCTCCGTTCCGCCGCCTCGCGGTCTCGGTTCCCGACCCCGAGGAGGAGTTGCGGACGGTGCGCCGCGCGCTCTCCGACGGCCCCGCGGGAGGCTCCGGATAATGGCGCGTTCGGCCCCTCGGCGGTCGAACTCCGTTTTCGTACAAGGGGACATGGGAGAACCTTGGCTTCTTCTGGCATCCGGCGAGGCGGTCTCCGCGTCTACGATGTGCCGGCATGAACCAGCAGCCGTGCCCCGGGCGGGGACGGCGGGAATGAGTGAGCCTTGACCGCGACCGGGAGCCGCACGATCCGAGCACGGGACACACTCCGGACGCTCCGGGCACCGCACACGGAGCGTCGTCTCACCGCCCAGCTCGTCGCGCTGGGGGTCGAGCGGGGCGGCTTCCTGCTCGTGCATTCCTCGCTGCGTGCGCTGGGCCCGGTGGCGGGCGGCGGTGAGGGGGTGCTGCGGGCGGTGCGCGCGGCGCTCGGCCCGGGGGGCACCGTCGTGGTCCCGACGTTCACGGCCCACAATTCGGACACGTCGCCCGCGTACCGGGAGCGGGTGCGGGGGCTGGGTCCGGCGGAGGTGGCGGCCGTCCGCGCGACGATGCCGCCGTACGACGCGCAGACCATGCCGGCGACCGGTGTGGGGGTACTGCCGGAGCTCGTGCGGACGGCCTGGGGCGCGCTGCGCAGCGCCCACCCGCAGACGTCGTTCGCGGCGCTCGGCGCCCATGCCGAGAAGGTCGTCTCGGACCATCGGCCGGACTGTCATCTCGGCGAGGATTCACCACTGGGCCGGCTGTATGACCTGGGCGCCCAGATCCTGCTGCTGGGGACGGGTTTCGACCGGTGCACGGCGTTCCATCTGGCCGAGTACCGGGTGCCGGCTCCGCGCCGGCGCTCGTATCGCTGTGTGATCCGCGAGGGCGGGGCGCGGCGCTGGTGGGAGTACGAGGACGCGGAACTCGACGACGGCGACTTCGCGGACCTCGGCGCGGATCTGGAGCGCGACGCCGCCCCGGGAGTGGTCCGGGACGGCATGGTGGGTTCGGCCCGCTCCCGGCTGGTGGGGATCGCCGACGCGGTGGACTACGCGCGGGGCTGGATGGAGCGGAACCGCCTCGCGGGGCCGCGTTCCTGACGGTGCGTCCGGTGCGTTTGTGACGCGAGGGGGTGGGGGCGCACCCTAACGGCGTATGTTCCCTGGTCCGTTCGCGGATGTTCGGTTCGCGGTCACGTGTGTCCGGGCAACTCTTCTGCGACCTGGATGAGTTGCCCTGACAACTGGGGGGAACGTGACCGTGAGACGGCGGCGGGCCACGCGACGTGGCGCGCGGATGCGTACGATCCTGTTCGTCGCTCTGGGCTGGAGCGCACTGATCGGCGGAGGACTCGCCGGAGTTCCGTCCGCGACCGCGGCCGAGCCGGCCTGGGCCCGCGTCGGCACAGGCGTGGAGTACCGGCACCTGGACATCCCGTCGGCCCGGGGGACCGCCCGTGCCCATTTGCTGTCGGCGGACCTCGGTGACGCCCGGGTGTCGGTGGGGCTGCTGTACCCGGGCTTCGTCGCCGCGCGTTCCGCGGTGTCCTCGCTGGCCGACGGCGCGGGCGCGGTGGGCGGCATCAACGGGGACTTCTTCCATCTGTCGGAGACGCAGCATCCGGGGGTCGAGGCGACGCACTCGGCGGTCGGCCCGGCCGTGGCCGACGGGCGTGCGCTGAAGGCCGCCGTGCCGAACGGCCAGCGTTTCGGGCCCGTCCTGCCGCCGGGGACGAACACCCGCCAGGTGCTGGGGGTCGGCGAGGACGGCCGGGCCCGTGTGGGCGAACTGGCGCTGAGCGGGGCGGTCTCGACGCCGGACGGGGTGCTGCCGCTGCGCGGGCTGAACCAGTACGCGCTGCCGGTGGGGTCGGTGGGCGTGTTCAACAAGGACTGGGGCAGCGCGTCCCGGGTGCGCTCCACGTGCGGCACGGACACCTCGCGGGGAGCGCCCTGCAGTGACGAGACGTACGAGGTGACACTGCGGGGCGGCAAGGTCGCCGCAGTGGCGGAGACCCCCGGCCGCGGGGCGATCGCCGCGGGTACGCAGGTCCTGGTGGGGCGGGAGGCAGGCGCCCGGGAACTGCGGAAGCTGGCGGTCGGCGACAACGTGCGGGTCACGCACAAGCTGGTGCCCGCCGGGGACGACGCGCGGGTCGGGTACCGGTTCGCGGTGGGGGGTTCTCCGGTCCTGCGGGGCAGTGCGCCGCTCGGCGGGATGGACGGTGTGACGGCGGCGGTGCGCACGGCCGCCGGGGTCGCGGAGGACGGCCGTCGGCTGCTGCTCCTCGCGCTGGACGGTTCGCCCGAGTTCCGCTCCGGTCTCACCGTCGTCGAAGTCGCGGAGGTCATGCGGGAGCTGGGGGCCTCGGACGCGGTCAACCTCGACGGCGGGGGGTCCTCCACGCTGGTGGCCAGGGTCGGCGGGGCGTCGAGGGTGAGTGTCCTCAACCACCCCAGCGGCGGGGTCCAGCGGGCGGTGCCGAACGGGATCGGTCTCTTCGTCGGGGCGGCCTGAGCCGCCGGGGCCGGGTGTGCGGCGTGGTCAGGGCTTGAAGCTGCTGACCACGTCGGCGGTGGCGGAGACCCCGTGGTAGATGGTCGGCGCCAGACTGGTGCTGGCGAGGAAGAACCCGAGCAGGCCGCAGACCAGCGCGTGGGAGATCTTCAGGCCGCCGTTGCGCAGGAAGATCACCGCCAGGACCAGCAGAAGCACCACCACTGAGACGGACACGGCCATGGTCACCCTCCTCGGCCGCCGCACCGGGTGTGCGGCATTCGGCGGCCAGTCTGGCGGAGCGGCGGCGCCGTACGGCCGTACGGCATGTCCGCCGAACGGGTATTACCTGGCCGCGACCCGTTACTCGCCCCAGTGGTGCAGGAAGTGCGCGAGTCCCGCGAGGTCGTCGGTGTTGATGTGGTCGACGCGGGCGGCCAGCAACTCGGCCCACAGGGCGTCGCGGGCGGGGCCGGGCACATCGGGCGTGGCCCAGAACCTGAGGCGCCGGCCGGACCGGTGGGCGGCGGAGACCAGCGCGCGCAGCCGGTTCCGCTCCGCGACGGGGAAGGGACCGCTGCCCAGCCAGCCGAAACTGTGGTTCCAGTTGCCGCTGACGAGGGGGATGAGGGAGGCGGGTGCGGCGGCCGCGAGGTCGTCGAGGCGGCCGTCGTAGAAGGCGTACCGGGTCCGCTGGGCCTCCATGGGGGCGCGCGCCGCACGGTCTCCGGAGATCACCGGCGTGATGGCGCCGAGCCGGACACGGCCGTCGGCGCAGGAGCTCAGCATGCGCCGGTACGCGGACAGTTGGCGGTGCAGTTCCAGGTAGGCGGCGGCGCCGTCCGCCTTGATGTCGATGAGGAGCTGCACCGGCCGGCGGTGCCTGCGGTACACCGAGCCGTGGTTCGCCTCGACGCGGGCCAGCAGCGGGTCGAGGTACAGCGAGCGGAGGGTGCGCGTGGGGTCCAGTTGGGCGGGCTCGTGGGCGACGAGGAGTTCGCCGCCGACGAGGAACACGTCGGCCTCCAGGCTGGTGAACCCCTGGGCGAGGGCGTCGTGCAGGGGGCGTTCGTGCAGGTAGTCGTTGTGCGCGTGCGCGCGGCGCAGTGGCCGCGCGGAGGTGAGGTGTCCGGAGGTGAGGTGTCCGGAGGTGAGGTGTCCGGAGGTGAGGTGTCCGGAGGTGAGGTGGGGGGCCTCGGCCGCGGACGCGCTCTGTGCGGGGAGGGCTGGACCCCCGGCGGCGGTGGCGGTGAGCGCGAGGACGGCGGAGCGGCGGGACAGGGGCGCCATGGCTGGTCTCCTGTGGGCGCTGGGCGGCTGCGACGGGACCGAGTATGCGCTCCCCCGGCCGCCACCCGGGGCTGATCGCGGCGGAGTTGGCCGATGTGTCGCCGGCCGGCCCCCTTCGCCCCGCGCACCCGCCGCACGCACGATTCGTCGCCAGGGCGCCGGTCAACACCCGCCTGGACTTTCTGTCCAGATTGGACGTAGGGTCCACCCATGGAGAGCGTCGAAGAGAGCCCGGACGCCCGGGTGCGGGCCTGGGGCCCCGCGTGCCGGGCGGTGGCACTGCTGCTCGGGCCGTATGCCGAAGTGGTGCTGCACGACCCGGACACCGACCGGGTGCTGGGCATCTGGAACCCGATGAGCGGGCGCCGCCCGGGCGACCCCTCGCTGCTGGGCGAACTGGACGTGCTCGACCCGTCGGCGGCCGATGTGTACGGGCCGTACGAGAAGCTGCTGGCCGACGGGCGACGGCTCTCCTCGGTCAGCGCGGTCCTGCGGGACGGCGAGGGGCGGCCGTCCGCGGTGCTCTGCGTCAATCTCGACAGAACACCGCTGGAGCAGGCGGCGGCCGTGCTGTCCGCGTTCGGCGCCCCGGCCGTCGGCCGCCCGGAGCCCCTGTTCGAACAGGACTGGACGGAGCGGGTCCAGCACGTCGTCGGCGCCTATGTGCGCGAGTGCGGGCGACCGGTCGAACGGCTGGGCAAGGAGGACCGCCTCGAAGCGATCGCCCGGCTCGACGAGGCCGGCGTGTTCGCGGTCCGCCGTGCGGTCCCGGTCGTCGCCGGCGCCTTGAAGGCCTCGCGCTCGACGATCTACGCCCTGCTCGCCGAGCACCGAGCCCGGAGGACCACACCATGACCCGGCTGCCCGACTTCCGCCTGGAAACGTACTTCTCCCGCTGGGAGTTCGCCGCCCGCCATCATCTGACCGCGTCGGACGCGCAGACGATGACGCTGGACGAACTGCTCGCGCTGGCCGACGAGGAGGACCGGCGCGCCTTCGGGAGCCTGTCGCTGGGGTACACCCAGACGTTCGGCGACCCCGCGCTGTGCGAGGTGATCGCGGGGACCTACGCACACGCGGACGCTGACGACGTGATCTGCTTCGCCGGCGCGGAGGAGGCCCTCTACCTCGCCATGCAGGTGCTTCTGGGCCCGGGCGACCACGCGGTCGTCGTGACGCCGAACTACCAGGCCGCCGAGACCGTACCGCTGTCGCTGTGCGACGTCACGGGCGTCGCACTGGATCCGGCACGGGACTGGGCGCTGGACCTGGACCAGGTGGCCGCGGCGATCCGCCCGCACACCCGGCTCGTTTCCGTGAACTTCCCCAACAACCCGACCGGCAAAGTGATCGGCGTCGACGAGTTCACGGCCCTGGCCCGGCTGTGCGACGAGCGGGGCGTCCGGCTGTTCAGCGACGAGGTGTACCGCGGTCTGGAGCGCGACCCGGCCCGCACGCTCCCCCAGGCCGCGGACCTGTCGGAGCGGGCCCTCTCGCTGAACGTCACTTCCAAGTCCCTGGGCCTGCCCGGCCTGCGGATCGGCTGGATCACCTGCCGCGACCGCGAGCTGCGCTCACGCCTGGAGCGCGCCAAGCACTACACGACCATCTGCAACGCCGCCCCCAGCGAGGTCCTGGCCAGGATCGCGCTCAAGGCGCGGGACACGATCCTGGACCGCAACCGCTCCCTGATCGCACGGAATCTGCCGGTGTTCGACGCCTTCTTCCGGGAGTTCCCTGACGACTTCGAGTGGCGGGCCCCGGACGGAGGCTGCGTGGCGTACCCGCGGTACCGGGGACCGGAGGGCGTCGAGGAGTTCTGCGCGCGGCTGGTGGCGGAGGCCGGGGTCCTGCTGCTGCCGGCGAGCATCTACCGGTCCGAGCTGACCGAGACACCCACCGACCGGTTCCGGGTCGGTGTCGGCCGCCGCGGCCCCGAGGAGGGACTGGGGGCGTTCGCCCGCTGGATGAGGGAGAAGCGATGAACGCCGCCCTGTCGGTGCCGGTCCGGCGCCCCGCGGACAGCGCACACCGGGCCACCGGTCCGCAGGCCACCGGTCCACAGGCCACCGGTCCACAGGCCACCGGTCCGCAGGGCACGGCCGAACAGCGCGGGGCGCGGGGTCACGCCGCGCGCCGTGTCAGGACTTGCCCATCTGTTCGGTCGTACGGTGCCCGAGCCGCGCGGCGAACTCCGCGCGGAAGGCCACGGCCAGGGGCGGCCAGCCCCAGAAGTCGAAGGCGAGCGCCCCGAGGTCGAACCCGCCGCCGAACGCCCACTCGGTCACCGGGACGGACGCCGCGCAGGCGGGACAGGCCACGCTCCCCTCCCCCGTCTCCTTCCAGGCGGTGATGCCGTCCCTGAACGGCCGCCACGCCTCCTCGTCGGCCTCGAACGCCTCCGGGTAGTCGATGATCACGGTCCGTGCGCCGCACCCGGGGCAGGTGGCACTGTCCGCCGCGTGCTCCCCCTGACCGCCGACATGGTCCTCACGGCCCACGAGGACCGCGACCGGCCCGGGTATCCAGGTCGGATCCGAGGACTCCGCCACCGCCCGCGCCCAGTTCGGGCCGGGCACATACCCCTCGTCCACGCCGTCGCTGTACACGCCGGTACCCGATGTCTCGCGCGTGAGCACCCCCTCGGCGACCATCCAGTCCACCATCCGCTCGGCGAGCAGCCCGGCTTCCTCGCCGGTCACCTCGACATCGACGATCCGCTCGAAGTAGTCACCCATGTGCCCCTCGTCCCCTTTCCGGCCCGGTGCGGCCCACTGTGCCATCCCTCTCCGGCAACGGCCCCGGCGCCCGGTGTGCCGCGCCCCCGGCCCGCAGCTCGGCAAGCCGGGCCAACGCGTCGTGCGCGGAATCCCGTTCGCCTTCGGTGAGGGGCAACGCGGCGGCCCTGTCGAGCAGTCCGGCCGCCCGGTCGTCGTCCCCGAGCCGCGCGGCGATGTCTCCGCGCAGCACGAGCAGGCGCACGTGCTGTACGGGAGTGGGCCGCTCGTCCTCCTTCTCCAGCACGCGGTCGATGATCCTTGCCGCCCCCGGCAGGTCCTGCTTGGAGTCGGCGAACAGATCGGCCAGGTGCAGCGCGCGGGCGAAGGCCCCCCGGGGCACCGGGCGAAGGCTCTGGTCCTCGTCGATCTTCTGCCCGACGCGGACGGTGTTGCCGCCCGGGTCGGTCATCAGGAACTGCCGCATCCCGTAGGACATGTCCTTCAGCGGCCCGATGCGGGGCAGTCCACGGCTGGGAATCCTTCCGTACGCCGCCTTGAGGCCCGAGCGGAACGCCTCGTGGAGGGCGTCGACGTCCTCGGTGACGACGTAGCAGCCGGAGTACGACTGAGAGGGGTCGTAGTTCTTCATGCCGAAGAACTGGAGCTGGACGGTGCCGCGTTCGACGGCCGCGTAGGGATAGGGGCTCTTCTGCAGGAACGTCGTCTCGAACCCCAGGGCGGTGTAGAAGTCGAGGACCGGCTGGATGGTCCGGCACGGGAGCAGCGGGATGGTTTTGTCGGTCACGACGAGCATTGTAGTCAAACTTGAATAGCTGCCCGGCAGGGTGTGGGTCGGCGCTCGGAGGTCGGCCGGAATCCGGCGGTTCAGGCGGCCGGCGGTCCGGCGACCGGCCGGGTGGCGGCTCGCTGCTGATTCACGGGCAGTGGGGCCGGGCCGCCGGGGGGCTCCGTCGCCCTGAGCGGGACCGGGCCCCCGGGGAAGCGGCGGGCGGCGCGGGGACGGGCAGGGCACTCATCTGCGCCGCCCGGGCCGGGGATTCGGCCGGCGTGCCGTGGCGTGCAGGAATTCGAGGGCGTCGAGGACGACCGTGCGGTCGTACCAGGCGAGCCAGGCGCCGACCTGTTGTCCGGTGTGACCGAGAGCCTTGAGCTGGGCGGGTAGCAGCCCCGCGATGGGGCGGTCGAGGTGGGCGGAGACCATGCCGACGCAGCGGCCGTTGTGGGTGAGCGGCACGCTGTGGCAGGAGCGGCTGCCGGCGGCGAGGATCGCGTGGCGGGAATCCTCGTCGAACACCGGGGCGACGGCGACATCGGGGACGGTGACCTGGGCGACGTCCCGCGCCGCCTGGGCGCAGGAGGTGCCCTCCGGGCCGACGAAGTCGAAGAAGTCGACGAACTCGGCGCTGAGCCCGGCGTGCTTCTCGATCCGCAGACCGCGCGCCGCGCGGTCCACGATCTGCACGTTGCCCATGTCGGTGCCGACCACGGCCATGGTCTGCGAGAGCACCGCGCGCAGCACTTCGCCGCGGTTCGCGCGGGTGGCGTCGACGGCCAGGATGTCCAGGTTGGGTGGCTCATGCCGGACCCGTCCCGGGAACCAGTGCGCGGCACCCGTGTCCGGGGGCGGCACCCGGACGAGTGCTTCCGCGACGGTGCGCAGTTTGACGTTGAACCGCTGGGAGGCGTGCTGCATCAGCAGGAAGGCGCTCTCCGCGTCGGTGAGCCGGTAGCGCTCCCTGATGATGCCCTGTGCCTCCGCGATCAGCGGCCTGGTCCGGGCCTGGGCCCGCAGATGGCGCACCTCGTCCCGCAGCCTGGCCACTTCGTCGCGTGTGGCGTCGTCGTCGGCAGCACCCAGCCTGAACGTGTCGGTCATGGAACCCGCACCCATTCCTTCCCGCTCCGCCCCGCCCGGAGCCTGTCCTTCCGGCGTTCCTCCCGGCTCCTGCCCTGACCGGCTCGGTTCATGCGGCGGGCAGGCTGTCCGTCCAGTCGGTGGTCCGGTCGCACCAGCGTTCCAGGAGGACCCGGTCGTGTCCGACGGCGAGCAGGCCCGCACCGTGTTCGCGGCGGTAGTTCTCGACCGCGGCGACCAGGGCCGCGGTGGTCGAGGCGTCGAGCATCGCGGTCATCTCGTCGCACACCAGCCAGCGGGGCCGGAGCACCAGGGCGCGGGCGAGGCAGGCACGCTGGAGCTGGCCGTCGCTGACCTCGTGGGGGCGGCGGGCCAGCAGGTCGTCGGTGAGGCCGACCGTCCCGGCGAGTTCGGCGACCCGGTCCGCGGCCCCGGCGCGGCGCCCGGTGGCCCGCAGCGGCTCGGCGATCACGTCGCGCAGCCGCAGCCGGGGATCGGCCGACGTCCGGGGCTGCTGGAAGACGACGCCGATGGCGGTGCGCAGGTCGCGCGGGGCACGGTGGCGCCAGCGGCGTACGGGTGTGCCGTCGACGACGACCCGCCCGCTGTCGGGCCGGTGCAGCAGGGCGGCGACCCGGGCGAGGGTGGACTTGCCGCAGCCACTGGGGCCGAGGAGTCCCACGGCCTCCCCGGGCGCCACGGAGAGGGAGACACCGCGGAAGATGGGCGAGCGGCGGTCGTAGCCGGCGGTGACGGTGTCGAGTTCAAGCACGGGCCGTCTCCTCGCCGTGGTGGCAGGCGACGCCGTCCCGGAAGTCCGGTACGGCGCGGCAGGTGTCCGTCGCACGGTCGCAGCGCGCGGCGAAGGCGCAGCCGTCAGGGAGGGCGCCCAGCTCCGGCGGCATGCCGGGGATGGGGGTGAAGTCCCGTTCCGGGAGCGCGGCGAGCAGTCCGCGGGCGTACGGGTGACGGGGGCCGGGTGCGCCGAAGAAGCGGGCGGCGTCGGTGAGTTCGACGATGCGGCCCGCGTACATCACCGCGACCCGGTCGGCGATGCGCTCCGCGGCCGCCAGGTCGTGGGTGATCATCAGCAGGGCGCGGCCGTCGTCGGCGTGGCGGCGCAGCTCGTCGGCGGTGCGCTCGACGAGGTCGCGGTCGAGGCCGGTGGTCGGCTCGTCGGCGAGGAGCAGCGGCGCGTCGCCGACGAGCGCGAGGGCGGTCGCGGCCCGCTGCGCGAGGCCGCCGGAGAGTTCGTGCGGGTAGCGGTCCAGGTGTCCGGCGGGGAACGATGCCCGTTCGGCCGCCGCCTCGACGGCCCCGGCGCGTTCTCGCCTCGGTGTGCGGGTCAGCTCGCGCACCGTCTCCTCCAGTTGTGCGCGCACGGTGCGTACGGGGGTGAGGTGCGCGGCCGGGGACTGGGGTACGAGGCCGATGCGCCGTCCCCGTACGCTGCGGGCGAGGGTGCGTTCGGCGGCGGACAGCAGGTCGATGCCGTCGACGACCGCCGTGCCGGAGGTCTGGGCGTTGCCGGGGAGCAGCCCGAGGAGCGCGGAGGCGAGCACGGACTTGCCGCAGCCGCTCTCGCCGACGAGGGCGAGGCACTCACCCGCGGCCAGCTCGAAGGTGGCGCCGGTGACGGCGGCGACGTGGCGGCCGCCGCGCATCCGGAAGCGCACGGACATGTCCCGTACGGACAGGACGGGGCTCACAGCATCAGCTCCGATCGGCGGCGCGGGTCGAGCCGTTCCCGCCAGGCGCCGGCGAGTCCGGCGACGGCGAGCGTCGGAATGATCAGGAAGAGTCCGGGGAAGAGCGTCGGCCACCAGTCGCCGGCCGTCAGCGAGCCTCGGGCGGTCTGCACCAGGGTGCCGAGGCTGGCCTGGTGGGCGGGCAGCCCGAGGCCGAGGAAGGACAGGGCCGACTCGTGCCACATGGCGTGCGGCACCATCAGGACGGCGGCGAGCCCGGCCTGCGGCAGTACCGGGGGGACCAGGTGGCGGACGGTCACGCGCCACCGGGAGGCGCCGCCGGAGATCGCTGCGTCGATGTAGGGGCGGGCGCGCAGGGACAGCACTTCGGAGCGGACGATCCGGGCGGTCGACAGCCAGTGGGTGAGGGCGACCGAGACGATGACGGGGCCCAGGCCGGGGCGGAACATGGCGACGACGAAGATCCCGAGCAGTAGGTGCGGCACGGACGAGGAGGTGTCGACGAGCCGCATCACGAGCCGGTCGGTCCAGCCGCCGAAGGCGGCGGCCGCCGCGCCGACCGCGGTGCCGATCACGGTGGCGACGAGCGCCGCGACGAGGCCGACGAGCAGGGAGACGCGCAGGCCGTAGACGCAGCGCAGCAGCAGGTCGCGGCCGACGTCGTCGGTGCCGAAGGGGTGCGCCAAGGACGGTGGCCGGAGTTTCATCGACAGGTCGACGGCCTGCTCGTCGAGGTGGACGAACGGCGGGACGACCAGGACGGCCAGCACCACGGCGACGGCGACGGCGGCGGAGACCGTGACGCGGACGGTGCGGGTGGAGCGGCGGGTGCGGCCGTGGGACGTCCATACGGGCTCAGCCATCGAAGCCCACTCTCGGGTCGGCCAGTCCGTACAGCAGGTCGGACAACAGGTTGCCGAGCAGGACGGCCGCCGTGGCGAGCACGGTGAGCGCCGCGAGCAGCGGGAAGTCGACGGACGTGGCCGCCTGGACGGTCGCCGCGGCGATCCCCGGCCAGCTGAACACGGTCTCGACGAGCAGCGCGCCGGTGATGAGCTCGGGGACGCGGGAGCCGATGAGGGTGAGCATCGGCAGCATGCCGGACCTGAGGGCGTGGCCGAGGAGGACGGTGCGTTCGCCGAGCCCCCGTGCGCGTGCGCCGCGCACGGGGTCCTCGTCGAGGGCGTCGGCGACACCCTGGCGGACGTAGAGGAAGAACCACGGCAACTGGGAGACACCGAGGACCAGTGCCGGGAGCACGAGGTGGGAGGCGACCTGGCCGGGGGTGACGGTGTCGCTCCCGGTGTCGGTCAGTCCGCCGGCCGGGAGCGCGCCGAGCTTCAGGGCGAAGAACCAGATCGCGAGGAGGCCGAGCCAGAAGGCGGGGGCGGCTTCCAGGGTGTACGCGGCGGAGCTGGCGCACCGGTCGAGCCAACCGCCCTGCCGACGTGCGGCGAGCGCACCGAGGGCGGTGCCGAGCAGGACGGCGACGGCGAAGGCGGTGGCGGCGAGCAGCGCGGACCAGCCGATCCGCTCGGCGATGACGTCGGCGACGGGCTGGCGCATGACGGCGGAGTCCCCGAGATCGCCGGTGACGGCGGCGGTGAGCCAGTGCCACCAGCGGGAGACGAGTGGCTGGTCGACTCCGAGGTTGGCGCGGAGCTGGTCGAGGTTCTCCTGCGAGGCGGTGAGGCCGGCGGTGCCGGCGTAGGCCTTGACGGGGTCGAAGGGGGAGGCGGCGGCGACGGCGAAGACGCCGAACGTGACGGCCAGCAGGACGGGGCCGGCGAGCAGCGCCCGCCGTCCGGTCATGCGTGCCATCGCCCCCCAGGGGAGGCGGCGGCTCACTTCTCCGCGCCCTTGGGCGTCCAGTCCTCGACGTTCCACCAGGGGCCGGAGGCGAGACCGTGGTCGTGCGGCTCGATCTGGGTGGACAGCCCGTCCCACTTGTCGTTGACGACGTACAGGTGGTCGATGTGGGTGAGGAAGGTGTAGCCGGGGTTCTTCACCAGCTCGCGCTGGACGGTGTCGTACGCGGCCTTGCGGGCAGCCTTGTCGTCGGTCCTGCGGCCGGCGTCGAGGGCCTTGTCGACGGCGGGGTTGTCGTACCGCGCCATGTTGTTGAAGCCGTCGCCGGCGAGGGTGGACTTCAGCAGGAGGTACTGGTCGAAGTCGGGGTCGCCGGGCGAGCCGCCGCCCGCGAGGACCGCGTCGTCCTTCATCCGCGGTTCGATGACTTCCCAGGTGCCGGCCTGGGTCTTGATCTCGATGCCGGCCTTCTTGGCGTCGGAGGCGTAGGCGAGGGCGTGGTCCTGGCGGAGCTTGTCGCCGGAGAGGTACCAGAGCGGGAAGCTCGCGCGGACGCCGTCCTTGACGCGGACGCCGTCGGCGCCGGGCTTCCAGCCGGCGTCGTCCAGGATCTTCTTGGCGGCGGCGAGGTCGTGGGTGCGCTCGGTGCCCTTGGCGAACCATTCGCTGCCGGTGGGTACGGGCCCGTAGGCGGGCTTCCCGGCACCTTCGAGGATCTTGTCGACCATGGTGCCGCGGTCGACGGCGACGTCGAGGGCGCGGCGGACGGCGGCGTCGCCCGCGACCTTGTTGTGGGTCGGCAGGGTCACGGTCCGGTAGTCGTAGGTCTTGGCGGCGTACGTCTTCTTCGCGCCGTCGTTCTCGAACCCCTTGGCGAGGTTCGGCGGCAGGATCGCGCCGTCGAGGTCGCCGGAGCGCAGCCGGGTCGCGCGGACGTCGTCGTCCTTGATGATCGCCATGGTGAACTTCTTCACCTTCGGCGCGCCGCCCCAGTAGTGCGGGTTGGCCTTGAAGCTGATCTTCTCGCCCTTGGACCAGTCGGTGAGGATGTAGGGGCCGGTGCCGACGGGCCGGGTGGTGAAGGGGCCGGTGTTGACGTCCTGCTTGCCCGCGATGTGTTCGGGGGCGATGGCGAGGACGGTGCGCTCGGCGAAGGGCGCGTAGGGGTGAGCGAGGGTGAAGACGACGGTGTGGTCGCCTTCCGCCCGGACGTCCTTCAGCGCTTCGAGTTCGGTCTTGGAGGCGTTGTTGGTCCTCGGGCTGAGCACCGTCTTGTAGGTGAAGACGACGTCCTTGGCGGTGAAGGGCGTGCCGTCGCTGAACTTCACGCCCTTGCGGAGCTTGTAGGTGTAGGTCAGTCCGTCGGCGCTCACCTGGGGGAGGGCGACCGCGAGGGCGGGCCGCAGCCGCATGTCGCCGTCGAGGGCGAGGAGGCCGTCGAAGATCTTGGAGTTGCCGTCCTTGCCGTAGCCGAGGAGGGGGCTGAGGGACTCCGGTTCGTACGCGATGCCGACGACCGCACTGTCCTTCGGGCCGCCGACACCCGAGCCGGGGGCTCCTGGGTTCGAGCAGGCCGCCGCGGTGATGGCCAGGGTTGCGGCCAGTGTCGCGGCGGCCGTGCCGCGTATGGATCGGGCGGTCATGGTGCCACACCCCTCGGGAAGATCAGCTGTTGTTGCGAACGATTCGCAATTAAACAGCATGTAGGGGGGTGGCTCGGTACCGCGGTCCTTACCGGGCGGTCGGGGGGCCGGGGAGACCGGCCAGCTCGGCGAGGGTTTCCTTGTGCCGGCCGGCGGAGCCGAGCGCGATCTGGTCGGCCTTCGCGCGCTTGAGGTACAGGTGCGCGGGGTGCTCCCAGGTCATGCCGATGCCGCCGTGCAGCTGGACGCACTCCTCGGCGGCGTGGACGGCGACGCGCGAGCAGTGGATCTGGGCGACACAGACCGCGAGCGGCGCCTCGGGGCTGCCGGTCGCGAGCGCGTCCGCGGCCGCCCTCGCGGCGGCCCGGGCGTTCACGACCTCCAGCCACAGCTGGGCCATGCGGTGCTTGAGCGCCTGGAAGGAGCCGACCGGCCGGTTGAACTGGTGGCGCTCGCGCGTGTGGCGGACGGTCTCCTCCAGGCACCATTCGGCGATGCCCAGTTGCTCGGAGGCGAGGAGCCCGGCTCCGGCGAGCAGGCCCCGCCGGACGGCGGCGCGGGCGGTGTCGCCGTCGGCGAGACGGGTGCCCGTGCCGTCGGGGGTCGTGACGGCGGCGAGCGGGCGGGTGAGGTCCAGCGGGATCTGCGGCTCGACGGTGGCGTCCGCCGCGTCGACCGCGTAGAGCCCGTCCGGCCGCGGCACGAGCAGGACATCGGCGAACGCGGCGTCGGCCACCTGGCCGACGGTGCCCGAGCCGGCCGGCTCGGAGCCGGGCGCGGTCGCCAGCGGGACGGCGAGGACGGCGACCCGATGGCCGGCGGCGACCTCGGCGAGCAGCCGCGTCGCGGTGTCACCCGCGTCCACGGCGAGCAGCGTCTCGGTCGCCACGACGGAGCTGGTGAGGAACGGCACCGGGGTCACCGCCCGGCCGAGCTCCTCCAGCACCACGGCGGCCTCGCGGTGCGAGGCGCCCTGGCCGCCGAGCTTCTCCGGGACCAGGAGGCCGGCCGTGCCCATGTCCGCGGCGAGCGCCCGCCACAGGTCCGGGTCGTACGGACCGGCGGCGTCCTCGGCGCGCCCGGTCAGGGCGGCCGGGCCGGCCCGGTCGGTGAGCAGGGCGCGTACGGCGGCGCGCAGGTCGCCCTCGGCCTCGGAGTACAGCAGGTCCGGCTGGTCCGGCAGATCGGTCATCGGGTGAGGTCCTTCCAGGCGACGTCCTTGTCGTTGCGCGGCTCGGCGGGCAGCCCGAGAACGCGTTCGGCGACGATGTTGAGGAGCACTTCGCTCGTACCGCCCTCGATGGAGTTGCCCTTGGATCGGAGGTAGCGGTAGCCGGCGTCGCGACCGGTGAAGTCGACGAACTCGGGGCGGCGCATGGTCCAGTCGTCGTACAACAGCCCCTCCTCGCCGAGGAGTTCCACTTCCAGGCCGCTGATCTCCTGGTTGAGGCGGGCGAAGGCGAGCTTCATGCCGCTGCCCTCGGGGCCGGGCTGGCCGGCGACGAGCTGCTGGCGGAGCCGTTCACCGGTCAGCCTGGCCACCTCGGCGTCCACCCACAGGTCGAGGAGGCGCTGGTGGAGGTCGTGCGTGCGCAGCTCGGGCCGGTCGCGCCAGGTCCGCGAGACGGGGCCGATCATGCCGCCCTCGCGCGGGATGCGCATACCGCCGATGGAGACGCGCTCGTTCATCAGAGTGGTCTGGGCGACCCTCCAGCCGTCGCCGACCGCGCCGAGGCGGTGGGCGTCGGGGATGCGCACGTCGGTGAGGAAGACCTCGTTGAACTCGGCCTCGCCGGTGATCTGGCGCAGCGGCCGCACCTCGACACCCGGGTCGGTCATGTCGCACAGGAAGTAGGTGATGCCGCGGTGCTTGGGCCGGTCGGGGTCGGTCCGGGCGATCAGGATGGCCCAGCGGGCGACATGGGCGCTGGAGGTCCACACCTTCTGCCCGTTGATCACCCAGGTGTCGCCCTCGCGGACCGCGCGGGTGCCGAGCGCGGCGAGGTCGGAGCCGGCGCCGGGTTCGCTGAACAGCTGGCACCAGACCTCCTCTCCGACCCACAGGGGCCGCAGGAAGCGCCGCTTCTGCTCCTCGGTGCCGTAGGCGAGGATCGTCGGGGCGGCCATGCCGAGGCCGATCCCGATCCGGCGGGGGTCGTTGTCGGGCGCTCCCGCGGCCTCGAGTTCGGCGTCCACGACGGCCTGGAGGGAGCGGGGGGCGTCGAGTCCGCCGAGGCCGAGGGGGTAGTGCACCCAGGCGAGTCCGGCGTCGAAGCGGGCCTCGAGGAAGTCGGTGCGGCCGGTGGTGGCGGGCGGGTGGGTCGCCAGCAACTCCTGGGTGCGGCGGCGAAGTTCGGCGGCGTCGGTCACTTGGCGGCTCCTTCCGGGAGGACGACGAGGCGGCCGGTGGTGGTGCCGTCGGCGACGCGCTGGACGGCGGCCGCCGCGTCCTTCAGGCCGACCCGCTCACTGATGAGCGGCTTGATCAGGCCCTTGGCGGCGTATTCGGTGAGGGTGTCGTGGCAGCGCAGGACCGCCTCGGGGTCCTTCTGGTTGTACAGGCCCCAGTGCAGACCGACGATCGAGTAGTTCTTGACCAGGGCGTGGTTGAGGGCGGGGGCGGGGATCTCGCCGGCGGCGAAGCCGACGATCACGATGCGGCCCTCGAAGGCCACGCACTTGGCGGACTTGGTGTAGGCGTCGCCGCCGACGGGGTCGTAGACGACATCGGCACCCCGGCCGCCGGTGGCCTCCTTGACGGCGCCGACGATGTCGTCGCTGCGCCGGTCGACGACGAGGTCGCAGCCCAGCTCACGCGCGACGGCTGCCTTCTCGGGCCCGCCGACGACGCCGATCACCGTGGCGCCGGCGGCCTTGCCGAGCTGTACGGCGGCGCTGCCGACGCCGCCCGCGGCGGCGTGCACCAGAAGCGTCTCGCCCGCCTTGAGGGCGGCGCGGCGGTGCAGGCCGAAGAACCCGGTCTGGTAGCCGATGTGCAGGGCGGCCGCCTCGGCGTCGTCCAGCGCGTCGGGGGCGGGCAGGACGGCGGCCTGGTCGGCGACGACGTACTCGGCGAGACCGCCGTGCGGCAGGGCGGAAGTGGCGATGACACGCCGACCGTCCTCGGTCTCGCCGCAGATCTCCACCCCCGGGGTGAACGGCAGCGGCGGGCGCACCTGGTAGTGGCCGCGGCAGAGCAGCGCGTCGGGGAAGTTGATGCCCGCCGCACGGACCTTCAGCAGGAGCTGCCCGGCACCGGGGGTGGGCCGGTCCACCTCTTCGAGCCGCATCACCTCGCCCGGCTCGCCGTTCCGGTGCACTCGCCATGCCTGCATTGGGGGCCTCCCACAAGGATCGGGCAGTACCGCGCTGGATCGCACTCAGCACATACTAAGCGGTCGCTTGCCCGCCGCGGAAGAGGTCGCACCGGTCGGCGAGGCACCTTCGCCGACGCGCGCCGGACCCCCGGAGACCGGACGGGGCGGCTGCGACCACCACGGTGGCGGCTCGGGCGGCGGCTCGGGCTCGGTCACGGTCCGCCGACACCATGAGCCCCCGGCGTTGAACGCCGTCCCACCCGTCATCCGTATGGATCGTTGGCCCGCGCCCTCCGGTGCGGGTCTTCCAGGGGCAGGGAGGGCAGTTCATGGCCGGCGACGTCACCACGCTTTTCCGGACCGCGACCGCACACAGTCCGTCGATCGCGATGCTCGACCGGGCAGGCGGCTCGGGACCCGGCCGGATCACCGACTTCTGCATCCCGTGCAACGCCTACTTCCCCACGCCGGAGATGTTCGACCGGCTCGGTGCCCGGCTGCGGGAGATCCTCACCTACTACCCGAGCGGCGCCGACACCATCACCGCCGAGCTGTGCCAGGTCCTCGGCCTCAATCCGCAGACCGTCGCGATGGGCAACGGCTCCACCGAACTGATCACCTGGATCGATCACCTCCTGGTCCGTGAGTCGCTCGCCGTTCCGGTGCCCACCTTCGGGCGCTGGACCGACCAGCCGATGGAGACCGGCAAGCGCGTCGACATGTTCCTGCTGCCCGAGGCGTACGGCTTCGGTCTCGACACCGACGCCTTCGTGCGGTTCGTACGCAGCAGGGGCTCCCGGACGGCGGTCATCTGCAACCCCAACAACCCCGACGGCGGGCTGCTGTCGAAGCAGCAGGTCCTGGGGCTGTGCGACGCCCTCCAGGATCTGGACCTGGTGGTCGTCGACGAGTCCTTCCTGGAGTTCGCGGACGCCCCGGCGGAGACCAGCATCGTCGAGGAGGCGGTCCTGCGGCCCAATGTGATCGTGCTGCGCAGCCTCGGCAAGAACTTCGGCCTGCACGGCATCCGGTTCGGTTACCTCGTCGCCAATCCGGCCCTGGCCGGCCGGGTGCGCTCCATGCTGCCGAAGTGGAACATCAACTCCTTCGCGGAGGCCGTGGTCTTCATGCTGAAGGAGCACCGCCAGGAGTACGCGGAGAGTCTGCGCCGGGCCCGTCGCGACCGGCAGGAGATGCTCACCCTGCTGTCCACGCTGCCCGGCCTCACCGTCTATCCCTCGCAGGGCAACTTCGCCTACGTACGGCTGCCGGTGGGGGTGGACGGAGCGGTGCTGCGGGACCGGCTGCTCACGGAACACGGCGTGCTGGTCCGCGAGTGCGGCAACAAGGTGGGCAGTTCCAGCAGGTTCCTGCGGCTGGTGGTGCGGCAGCCGCAGGAGGTGCGACTGCTCGTCTCGGCGATGGAGCAGGTGCTGTACGGCGGTCCCGTGCGGCAGTCGGCCACCTCGCCGGTCGCGCTCCCGGCCCAGGCGGCCCCTCCGCCCGCGCCCCTTCCCGCCCGGAGCCCGGCGTCCGCACCGCTGCCCCCGCCCACACCGCTGCCCGCACCGGCTCCCGTGCCCGCGGCGCCGGGCCTGGAACTCGTACCGTCCCAGCTCCCGCCGGTCGCCGTACCCGCGCCGGCCGCGGCTCCCGCGTCCGTCCGATCGGTCGGCCCCATGGCCATGGCCCGCGGCTACACCTCGGGGACGGCGGCCGTCGACCGGCTCGTCTCCGGCGCCTAGGCGCCCGCCCCGGGGGCGTCCGCGAAGTCCCGTCCGTCCGGCGGGCGGTCGGGCCTTCGCGGACGGGCCCGGGCGAACTCCCCGGGCCGCCGCCGCTCAGCGGCCGAACAGTTCGAACGTGACCGCCGGACGACCGCCGAAGCGCCCGGCCGCGGCCCGGGCGTTGCCGGTGAGGAACGTACGGCAGTACTCCTCGGGGTCCTGCTCGGTCAGGGCCTCGATGTAGGTGCGGTGTTCGAGCAGGGACCGCACGGCGCGGTCCAGGCCCGGTGTGGCGTCGACCGCGTGCGTCGGGGTGGAGGAGCCGGCCACCGCGACCCAGCGCACCCCGTTCCAGGGTTCGAGGCCCTGCTCGGTGAGTTCGGGGAAGATCCAGCGGTTGCCGGCGTCCGCGGCCGCGTCGAGTGTGGCGCGGCCGACGGCCACGTGGTCGGGGGTGTTCCAGGCGACACCGCCCCAGGTGTCGCGGTGGTTGAGCGTGATGACGAGCTCCGGGCGGTGGCGGCGGATCGCCGCCGCGATGTCCCGGCGCAGGTCGAGCCCGTACTCGATGACGCCGTCCTTGTGATCGAGGAACTCGACCTCCGAGACGCCGACGACCGCGGCACTGGCCCGCTGTTCCTCCTCGCGCAGCGGGCCGCAGACGGCGGGGTCGAGCGTGTCGATGCCGGCCTCCCCGCGGGTGGCGAGCACATAGGCCACCTCGCGGCCCCCGTCGGTCCAGGAGGCGATCGCGGCCGAGCAGCCGTACTCGAGGTCATCGGGATGGGCGACGACGGCGAGGGCTCGCTGCCAGTCGTCGGGCATCGGTCGCAGCTCTTCGGTCACTTGATCGGTCATGATCGCAGCATACGTAGCGCCGTCCGGCCCCGCGGGGTGAACTCAGGCGTCGCGGGCCAGCGAGAGCAGGCGGTCCAGGACGCGCGGGCCGCTCGCCCGTACGCCGTCGTGCTCGTACTCGTCCGTGACCCAGGTGCGTAGCCCTCGGATCGTGCGGGCGGTGGTGAGTGAGTGGGCCGTGTCGACGTACATGTCGTCGTGGTAGACGGCGGCGGCGACCGGTACGCCGTTGGCGGCGAGGCGCGGCTCGTCGTAGAGGGCCGGCCAGTCGGTGCGGGCGGCGAGCAGTTCGGCGGTCTCCCGCAGGGGCCGCAGCGCCGGGTCGGTGTCGAAGTGCCAGGGGTGGATGGTCTCGCCGGTGAAGAGCAGCGGTTCGTCGCCGGCGAGTGCCTTGGCCGCGTCGAACGCGGGGAACTCCGTCCGGACTCGCTCGGCGGCCCAGGCGGTCGGGCCGTGGCCCTGGGCGTAGATGGCTTCGTGGAGGACGGCGTAGAGCGGGTGGCCCGCGTAGGAGAGGACGGCCTGCACGCTCTCCTGGAAGGCGTCGGAGAGGGCTGGGCCCGCGGGGGTGCGGACGAAGGCGTTCTCCAGGAGGTAGTGCAGCTGGTGGCTGCCGTCGCCGCCGCCGAGCAGGATGCCGAGGGACTGGAACGACTCGGGCGTGAGGACGTGCCCGTTGGGCAGCACGGTCCGGTGCTCGATGAGGTGCAGCGCGATGCGGCGGGCCCGTTCGACGTCCTGCGGGTAGCGGGCGTAGTGCGCCTCGACCTTGCGGCGCATGCGGGGGTAGGCGGCGCGGTAGACGTCGTCGGCGGTGGCGTCGAGTGACGGCAGGCCGCCGGTGACGAGGACGGTGCGCAGGCCTTCGGGGGCGGTGGAGAGGTAGTGGGTGGCACAGAAGCCGCCGAAGCTCTGGCCGAGTACGGTCCAGGGCGCACCGCCCGTCAGCCGGCGCCGGATCAGCTCGCAGTCGCGCACGATGCTGTCCGCGCGGAAGTGGGCGAGGTAGTCGGCCTGGGCGCGGGGACCGTCGCGCAGCGGGAGGGTCTGCCGGTTGGCGGGTGTGGAGCGGCCGGTGCCCCGCTGGTCGAGGAGCAGGACGCGGAACTCCTGGAGGGCGCGGCCGAGCCAGGCCTGCCTGCCGGTGAAGCGACGGGCGCCGAAGCCGGGGCCACCCTCCAGGTAGACCAGCCAGGGCAGGTCCGCTGCGGCCTGTCCGGTGGCGACGACTTCGCGGCCGTACAGCTCGATCTGTTCGCCGGCGGGCGCCGCGTGGTCGAGCGGGACGGTGAAGTGGTGGTCCGTGAGGACGACGCCGGGCTGGCGGTAGGTGGTCAACGCTGCTCCTGTCCGATGGTCGGTGGCGCCCCCGCCCGCACAGTGGACCACACGGGGCGGGGGCGCGACGGGAGCGGGGCGCCGGTCAGTCGCCGGTGAAGCGGTCCGGGGTGCGGATCCGGTCACGGATCCAGACCCCGGCGGGCTTCAGCGATGCGGTCCCGGTCCAGGGGCCGCCCGCCGCGCAGGTACCGCTCCTGAAGACGGCTCCGGTGCGGTCGTCGTCGGAGAAGTTCCAGTTGACCCAGCTGATTTTCCTGCTCGCCATGAGGTCCAGGTAGCGCTGGGACATGGCGAAGTCGTTGCTGCCTTCGCCGGCGTAGTTCTGGGTGCCGAACTCGGTGACGAACACGGGCAGTCGGCCGGCCGCCCTGGAGAGCGTGTTCAGGTACTCCTCGCGGTGCGATGAGGCGTAGAAGTGGAAGGTGTACATGATGTTGGAGGCGTTCACGGGGTTGTTGACGACCTCCTTCTCGTCGGAGCCCTCCGAGACACCGAACGAGGACCACCCGCGGGTGCCGACGAGGACCGGGGTGTCGGGGTCATGGGCGCGGATCACCGGGATGAGTTCCTCGGCGTAGCTCTTGATCCGGGTCCAGCCGACGCCGCTGGGTTCGTTGGCGATCTCGTAGAGCAGGTTGTTCTTGCCGTGGTGGCGCCGGGCGATCTCCGTGAAGAAGGTCTTGGCGCGGCTCAGGTTGTGGTGCGGGTCGCCGGGGCTGAGCATGTGCCAGTCGACGATGGCGTACAGGCCGCGCGCGGTGGCCTGTACGATGACGGAGTGGACGAGGTCGGTGTACTTGCGGGGGTCGGTCTCGTATCCGCCCTCCTGGATGTACATCGAGATGCGCAGGACGTCGGCGTTCCAGTCGGTGGCCAGGGCGTTCAGTGAGCCGCTGGTGAGGCACTGGCTGTACCACTGCAGGCCGTGCGTGGACATGCCGCGCAGTTGGACGGGCGTGCCGTACTGGTTGCAGAGCTTGGTGCCGCAGACCCTGAGGTGCCCGTTTCTGCTCACGGGGGTCGTGCGGCGGGGGGCGGCGGAGGGGTCCACCCGCCGATTGTGCCCGGAACCGTCTGCCGCGGCGGTGGCGGTGGCCGGGGTTACGGGGGCGGCAGGTGCGGCGGGTGCCGTGGTGATCCCGAGGAGCAGAGCGGCGGCGAGTGCGCCCGCGCCGAGGAGGGGACGTAGTCGGATCCGTGCCGGTCTCATGGGGCCTCCAATGCCATTGACGGCGGGCCGTGGGTGGGGGGAGAGACTGGAAGGAAACTTTCCTTACAGAGGGATAGCAGCGCTCCTTCGACGCCCGCAAGGCTCCTGACAACGTTTCGATCCGGGCGGCACCGGAACGAGCACCGCGGCGGCGGCCGCCACCCCGACTCGTCCGGTCCAGGTCCGTGTGCGGCAGGGCCGGGCCGCTCCTAGCGTGGAGGCCATGATCAGGTTCGAGCGGGTCAGCAAGGTCTTCCCGGACGGCACGACCGCCGTCGACGACCTCTCGTTCGAAGCCTCCGAGGGTGAACTGGTCACCCTGGTCGGGCCGTCCGGCTGCGGCAAGACGACCACGATGATGATGGTCAACCGGCTGATCGAGCCCACCTCCGGCCGGATCCTCGTCGGCGGCGAGGACATCTCCCGGGTCGACCCGGTCCGCTTGCGCCGCCGCATCGGATACGTCGTCCAGCAGGGCGGCCTCTTCCCGCACCGCACCGTCCTCGACAACGCCGCCACCGTCCCGGCGCTGATCGGCTGGACGAGGGCCAGGGCCCGTGCGCGGGCGGCCGAGCTCCTCGACCTGGTCGGACTCGATCCCGCTGTGTACGGCGGGCGGTACCCGGCGCAGCTCTCCGGTGGGCAGCGTCAACGCGTCGGGGTCGCGCGGGCGCTGGCCGCCGACCCTCCGGTGCTGCTCATGGACGAGCCGTTCGGCGCGGTCGACCCGGTGGTCCGCGAACGGTTGCAGAACGAGTTCCTGAACCTCCAGGCGACGGTCCGCAAGACGGTGCTGATGGTCACCCACGACATCGAGGAAGCCGTGCGCATGGGCGACCGCATCGCGGTGTACGGGCGGGGACGCATCGAGCAGTACGACTCCCCGGCCGCCGTGCTGGGCACGCCGGCCACCCCGTACGTGGCCGCCTTCGTCGGCGCGGACCGGGGCCTGAGACGGCTGTCGGTCACCGCGATCGAGCCGCACGACCTGGAGCGGCCGCCGGTCGCCCGGACGGACGAACCGGCCCCGGCCGCGGCCGCCCGGATGCGGGACGAGGGCGCCCGCTGGGCGGTCGTCCTGGACGGCGCGGGAGAACTGCACGGCTGGGTCGCGGCCGGCGCCCTCGCGGGCGCCCGCGGCACGGTGGCCGACCACGCCCGGCGCATGGGGGCCCGGGTACCGGTGGGGGCACCACTGAAGCGGGCGTTGGGCGAAATGCTCCAGCACGACGCGGGCTGGGTGGCGGTCCTGGACGGCGCCGCGTTCCTCGGCGTCCTCACCCCCGCGAAGCTCCATGAGGCACTGCGCCGCTCGGTGGACGCGGACGCCCGGGGCGTGGGGCGCGACGAGGTCGCCTTCGACTCGGTCGCGAACGCCTGAGCCCGCCACTGGCCCCACGCGCTCCGCTTCCGAATTCCGTGGTCCGACTCGATCACGTATACGTATGCTGCCGTTCATGGTGATGCTGGAGCGACTGCGGGCGGATCACGCGCCGGCCCTGCTGGCCTTCGAACGGGAGAACCGCGCGTTCTTCACCCACACCGTGCCCGACCGCGGGGACGCCTATTTCGCGGAGTTCGCCGCCCGGCACGAGGCGCTGCTCGCCGAGCAGGACAGCGGGCTGTGCCACTTCCACCTCGTCGTGGACGAGCGGGGGGAACTGCTCGGCCGTGTCAATCTCGTGGACGTCACCGACGGCGCGGCCGAACTCGGTTACCGCGTCGGCGAGCGCGCCACCGGCCGGGGCGTCGCGACGGCGGCGGTCGCCGAGGTGTGCCGCCTGGCCGGCGCGGTGTACCGGCTCACCGCGCTCACGGCGGTCACCACCCTCGACAACCCGGCGTCCATGGCCGTGCTCACCCGCAACGGCTTCGGGGCCGTGGAGGACATCAGGATCGACGGACGGCCCGGCGTCCGGTACACCCGACCGCTGGGGGAGGGCGGGCAGGCATGACGGACACGTGGCGGACGACGGACCCCGGGGTCCTGCGCCTTCCCTCCGGGCGTGTCGTCCGGGGACGCGGCCTGCGCAGGCCTCTCCCCGCCGGCCCGGTCCCGGACTTCGCGGTCTATCTGCTCGGAAAGCGGCCGCCGGAGGTCGCGTGGGAGTCGCGCTGGCTGCGCTGGCCGGACTTCCGGCTGCCGAGCAGTCACACGCAGGCCCGGGAACTGCTCACCGAGGCATGGACCCGCGCCGCCACGGAACGCGTCGAGGTGGCGTGCGGCGGCGGTCGGGGCCGCACGGGGACGGCCCTCGCGTGCATCGCCGTGCTCGACGGCGTCCCGGCGGACCGGGCGGTGGAGTACGTCCGCCGGAACTACGACCACCGGGCCGTCGAAACGCCCTGGCAGCGTCGCTACGTACGGCGCTTCAGCAGCTCCTTCGAGACCAGGTAGTTCCTGGCGACGTCCTCGGGCAGCCGCCGCCAGTCGTCCACCTGTTCGTTCAGGGCGGCCAGGTCTCGGGTGGTCAGCACCTTGTTGAGGCGGTCGAGGGCGCGGACGACACCGGCTCCGCCGGCGCGCCGGCGGTTGACGACGGGCACGATGTGGTCGGCGTTCTGCAGGTGTCGGTCGTCGGCGAGGAGGACCAGGCCGAACTCGTCGAGCGTGCCGTCGGTGGTGGTCGTCAGGACCATCTGGTCCTGGCCGCCGCGGACGGCCTGCTTCGCCTGGGTGGTGCCGACGCCCTTGGGGTCGACGGCGGTGATGTCGATGCCGTAGGTCTTGCGCAGTCCGGGCGCGCAGTACGGGCGCCGCACGCACTCGTCGCCCGCCGCGAGGCGCACCGGCAGTCCGGCGGCCCCGAGATCGCTGAGACTGCGCAGCCGGTGTTCGCGGGCGTAGGCCCGGGTCACGGCGAAGGCGTTCTGGTCGACGGCCCCGCCGGGGTCGAGGACGGTGAGCCCGCGGGGCCGTGCGAGGGCCCGCAGGGCGGTCATGGTGGCGCCGGCGTCCGGTGAACCGGCGGTCGGGGCGCCGGGCCCGTGCTCCTTGGCGTTCAGCCAGTCCGCGAACGTGGCGGCGTACTCGGGCACCACGTCGATCTGGCCGTTCTCCAGGGCGGGTTCGTAGATCTCGCGGTTGGTGACGGACAGGACGCGGGTGCGGTAGCCGTCCTGCTCCAGGAGCAGCGCGTACATCCGGGCGAGCAGCTCGCTCTCGGTGAAGCCCGCCGAGCCGATGGTCAGGTACCGGCTGTCGCCGGGCGGGGCGGTGAGCTCGCCCCGGGTCTCCAGGGAGGGCCCGGTGGCACAGGCGGTGAGCAGCAGCAGGGCGGCGGGCAGGACGGCTCGCGCGGTCATGCCGCGGCCTTCGAGCCGCCCGGGGCGAGCCGCTGCACCGTCGCGAACACGCCGTCGACCACCAGCGCCAGCGCGGCGACGAGGAACGCTCCCGCGACGACCTGGGGCGTCGAGGCGAGGTTGAAGCCGGCCGTGATGATCCGTCCGAGTCCCCCGCCACCGGCGAGCGCGGCGATGGTGGCGGTGGCGACGAGCTGGACGGCGGCGATGCGGACGCCGGTGAGGATCAGCGGCAGGGCGAGCGGGATCTCCACCCGCACCAGCATCTGGGACCCGGTCATTCCCATGCCCCGGGCGGCCCGTACGACGTCGCGGTCGACTCCGCGCATTCCGGTGTACGCGTTGGTGAGCAGCGGGGGCACGGCGAACAGGACGAGGGCCACGACGGTGGGCCAGTCCCCGTAGGGGCCGATCGGGCTGAGCAGCAGCAGGACGAGGACGGCGAAGGTGGGGACGGCGCGCCCGGCGTTGGAGATGTTGCCCGCGAGTGCGCCGCCCTTGCCCAGGTGGCCCAGGACGAGCGCGACGGGCAGGGCGAGCGCGCAGCTCAGGGCGAGGCACACGACGGTGAGGTGGAGGTGCTCGGCGAGACGGTGGCCGATGCCGTTGTCGCCGGACCAGTGGCCGGCGGTGGTCAGCCAGCCCCAGGCGTCCACGAGGGTGTTCACGCGGATCGCTCCCAGGGGGTGAGCAGGCGCTGGACGAGCAGCAGCACCAGGTCGGCGGCGAGCGCGATGACCACGCACAGGACGGAGGCGGTGAGGACCTGCGCCTTGAAGTAGGTGTTCATCCCGGCATGGATGAGGTTGCCCAGTCCGCCGAACCCGACGACCGAACCGATGGTGACGAGGGAGACGGCCGAGACGGTGGCGATCCGCAGTCCCGCCATGGTGGCGGGCAGCGCGAGCGGCAGCTCGACGGCGAGCAGCAGCCGGACGGGCCCGTATCCCATGCCGCGCGCGGCCTGCCGGGTCTCCTCGGGCACGGCGCGCAGCCCGGCGAGGATGTTGCGCACGAGGAGCGTGAGGGAGTAGAGGACGAGGCCGGCGATGACGAGCCACGCGGACAGTCCGTACACCGGGAGCAGCAGCGAGAACATCGCGAGCGACGG
Organism: Streptomyces sp. STAM6; assembly: GCF_054963715.1. Taxonomy (NCBI): domain Bacteria; kingdom Bacillati; phylum Actinomycetota; class Actinomycetes; order Kitasatosporales; family Streptomycetaceae; genus Streptomyces; species Streptomyces sp. STAM6. The sequence continues at coordinate 27,952 of NZ_JBUEFZ010000023.1, forward strand.
GATCGCGTAGAGCACGGTCGTCACGGCGAGGACCGGCGCGGCGGCGGCCCGCAGGCGGCGGGCGGCGACGGCCAGCGGGACGGCGAGGACGAGTCCGACGAGGACCGAGGTGAGGGACAGCTGGAGATGCTGGACGACGGCGTCGCGGAGGAGATCGCGCCGGGTCGTCAGATAGGCGCCGCAGATCCATTCGTTGCGCGCGAGGCAGTCGTCGGGAGGTGCGATCACATGCCCATTGCAGCCCGGGCCGGCCGGGACCGCCCCTCCTGCTCGGCTGTCCGGGGACACGCCGGCCGGCGTGTCCCCGGCGCGCGCCGGTGCGAGTCAGGCGTGGAACGGACTACGGACCAGGACGTGTCTCGGAAGTCCCGTCCGGCCGGGAACGCCTGGCACGCTCGCGGCGTTGTCGGTCGTCGGCGCGGCCCGCTGCGCCCTCTCCCCCTGCGCCTGGCGGCGCGGGAGGTACCCCCACCCTCCGCCTTGCGAACGCACGCACCAGACGCCCCCAGCCTCCGGGCGGACGACGCCACTTTCGCAACACGCCCTAGGCGTAGAACGGCCCCGGGTGGCTCCACGCCGAGTTGCCGAAGACGTTGGCGTCGTCGATCGTGACCTTCACGTTGGTGACCTTGAGCCCGTACTGGGTCGCGGTGGTGCCCGCCGGGCAGTCGAACGTCACCGGCGGGAAGTTGACGAAGAAGTGGGGTCCGAAGTCCCCCTCGGCGGTGCCCCGGTAGCGATTCAGGACGTAGTTGCTGTCCGGCTCGTAGTACGTCGCGGACATCGGCGCCTGCTCTGTGCGGACGGCGAACCTGGTGGCCGGGTCGAAGGTGCCGTCGGGACGCACGCAGCCGAAGGTGCGCGCGGTGTCGGCGTAGGCACGGAAGTAGCCGCCGGTGCTGCTGAGGCCGGCGAGGTAGCCGGGCTGGTTGCGTACGTTGTGCAGGGTGACCGAGAGCTTGAACCCGCCGCAGCCCGCGGTGGGGTCGTAGTCGTGGTAGATCAGCCGGCACTTGCGGTCGCCGAAGTGGGCGTCCGGATCCGGGTTGTAGGGCTGGGGCACCTTGGCCCCGTAGAACTTCAGGCTCGCCGAGACGCCTCCGGCGGTGGGTGCCGGGACCTCGACGGTGGTCGAGGCGTGGGCGGCGCCCGGGCCGAGCAGGACGAGGACGAGCCCGGCGAGTAACGCGGCGGCCGTCCGGCGCGCTGCGGGCGTGCGTGTGTTCCCCATGCGGATTTCCCCCCTGTGCACACGGTGCACATGTACATGTGTGTGACGAGGGAACGCTAACGCCCGGCCGGGCGTGCCGGGCGGCGAACACCCCGGCCCTCACAAACGGAACGACCGCGCGGGCCGCCGGGGGCCAGGGCGTGCTTCGAAAGTGGCGTCGTCCGCCCGGAGGGTGGGGCCCCGGCCGGACGGGACTTCCGAAACACGCCTAGGAGGCGCTCGGGGCGCCGGCGGCGGGCTTCGAGGAGACCAGGACACCGACCTTGTCGATGCGGTGCTCGGGGTTGCCGCGGTCGTCGCGCCAGAAGTTGCCGGCGGCGTTGTCCTCGGGCGTCGCGCAGGTGGAGAGCGTGATCATCGCCTCGGTGGGCTTCTTCCCGGGCTCGCCGGGGACGGCGGCCCGCTGTTCGGCCAGGGAGCGCTCCGAGCGGAAGGAGGTCTCGCGGGTCTCGGTGATCCGGTACTCGTGCACCGTGCCGCCCGCCGTGACGAACACACGATCGCCCACGTCCAGGGACGGGAGGTCGCGCAGCGGCCCGCCGGCGGAGAGCCGGTGCGCGGTGACCAGGTAGTTGCCGACCTCGCCGGGGCCGACGCCGCCCTCGTCGCCGTAGGGGCTCGCGGCGAAGCCCTTGTTCTGGATGCGCGTACCGGGCCAGTCGTCGGTGGTGCCCTCGTACGGCACGACACGCAGATCCTTCAGGCCGATCTCGGGGATGGTGAGCTCGGCGGGCCGGGTGCGCGTCTCGCTCTTGCCCGGCGGGGGCTCGGGGGACGGCTCCGCGGGGCTGCCGGCGGGCACGGAGGCCGTGGCGGCGGCGCCCGGGGACGGGACGGTCGAGGCCGTGACGCCCGGGGACGGTGCGGCCGGGGGAACAGCGGGCGCGGTGGTCGCCGCCTTCGCGGAGGAGACCGCGACGGGGGCCGCCGCGGGCCTGTCGTCGCCGCTCGCCGCGTCGGCCCCGGAGCAGCCGACCAGCGCGACGACGACGGCGCCGGCGAGAGCGGCGGGGACGGTTCGGTGACTGAACATGGCGTTCCAGGTCGATGGCCAGGCGGTCGCACCGTGCGGGGGACGGCACCTGTCGGACAAAACGACGGTAGTCGAGCAGATGTTCCTCCAACAGGGTTCCCGCACGTGAGGTGGGCCATCAATCGGGGGCGTGGTGGTGCACGGAGTGCGACAGCGGAGATACTCCTGGTGGCCATGCGGACCGCGGGAAACCCGGGAGGAATCGTTGGACACCGGACCGATCGGCGCGGCGGAGGCACTGTCCCGCCGGGGATTCCTCGCGGGAGCCGGGGCGGCGGCGGGGACCGTCGTGCTCCCGCCGCCGGCCGAGGCCGCCGCCGGCGCGGGGCGCCGGGCCGTCGCGCTGAGCTTCACCGCCGCCACCAACGGCTCCGCCGATCTGGCGCCCGGCGGGGAGCGGCTGATCGCGGAGATCCAGCACGTCCTGTGGTCGGTCCCCCGCCGGGGCGGCACGGCCGTCCCGCTGACCCCCGCCGATCTGGAACCGACCCGGCCGGTGTTCTCCCCCGACGGCTCCCTGGTCGCGTTCTGCGCCTTCCGGGACGGCGGTTTCCACCTGTGGACCATGCGGCCGGACGGCTCGGAGCTGCGCCGGCGCACCGAGGGGCCGTGGGACGACCGCGGTCCGGCCTGGTCCCCCGACGGCACCCGGCTCGCCTTCGCGTCCGAGCGCGGTGGCGACCCGGTGACCGGCGCTCCGTACCGCGTCTGGGTGCTCGACCTGCGGACCGGGGCGCTGCGCCGGGTGAGCGGAGTACCCGGGCAGGACGGGCCGTCGCAGGACGGCCCCTGGGAGGACTTCGACCCGACGTGGTCGCCCGACGGCGCGCGGATCCTGTTCGTCCGGGCGAAGGTCCTCACCACCCCTTCGGGCCAGGTTCTGGAGGCCCGCACCGTGGTGGCCGCGCCCGCCGACGGGGCGGGCCCCGTGAGTGTCGTGCACACCGGGACGGCGGCGGCCCAGGTGATGGTCCCGGCCCTGTCGAGGGACGGCGGACGGCTCGCGTATCTGCGCACTACTCCGTCGCCCCGGGGCTCGTGCACCCTGGTGGTGGACGGCAGCCCGGTGGCGGTCCCCGGGGACGTCGCGCCCGTGCCGCCGCGCTGGACGGCCGGCGGAGAACTGCTCCTGACGGTCGACGGCCGGTTCACCCTCGTGCGCCCCGACGAGCCCCGGGCCGTGGAGACGATCCCGTTCACCGCGGCACTCCCCGTCGACCGGCCGCGCTACCGGACCAAGCGGTACGACTTCGAGGGCGACCGGGTGCGCCCGGTGCGCGGAATCCATCTCCCGGCGTTGTCGCCCGACGGCCGGCGGATCGCCTTCGCCGCGCTCAACTCTCTCTGGCTGGCCGGGACGGCGGGCGGGCGGCCCCCGCGCCGGCTGGTGCGGGCCGCCGCCACGCGCTATGTGCTCGGGCCGGTCTGGGCGCGCGACGGACGGTCGCTGGTCTACTGCGACGACCGGGACGGCCTGCCGGGGGTCTACCGGCACGACCTCGGTTCCGGTGAGGAGACGGCGCTCGCCACGGGTGGGCGCGTGCATCCGGCACTCTCCCCCGACGGCGCCCGGCTCGCCTGCCTGGACCTGACCGGACACCTGATCGTGCGGGAGCTGTCCACGGGCGCGGAACGTGTGCTGGCCGAACCCCTGGGCGGTGGCGGCTTGCCCGGCCGGCCGAGCTGGTCCCCGGACGGCCGGTTCATCGCGCTGTGCGACCGCAACCGGCTGAACCGGCGATTCCGGGAGGGTTACAACCTCGTCCGGGTCGTGGAAGCCGCCACCGGGGCCGCCCGGCTCCACGCCGTCGCGCCGCACGCCTCCCTGTCGGACCGCTACGACTCGGGTCCGGTCTGGTCGCCGGACGGCCGGCTGCTGGCGGTGATCGTCGAGTCCGCGCTGTGCCTGCTGCCCGTGGCGCCGGACGGCCGGCCGCTGGGCGAACCGCGCCGGCTCACCGACGAACCCGCCGACCACCCGTCCTGGTCGGGCGACTCCCGGACTCTGCTGTACCTGTCGGGGAGCAGGCTGCGGCTGATCGGCGCCGACGGCGGCGAACCGCGCACGGTGCGCGTGCCGCTGGACCACCGGCGGCCCGCGCCCGCCGACACGGTCGTGCACGCCGGCCGGTTCTGGGACGGCACGGGCGGCGACCGGTCGGTCCGCGAGGACGTCGACGTGGTGGTACGCGGTGGGCGTGTCGCGGCGGTGGAGCCGCACCGGCCGCGGCGCGCCCGGCCGGCGCTGCGGCGCGTGGACGCCGAGCGGAGCACGGTGCTGCCCGGCCTGTGGGACGCGCACACCCACCCCTGGCAGAGCACCTACGGCGGCCGCCAGACCGCCTCCCAGCTGGTGTACGGGATCACGACGGCGGTCTCGCTGGGCGGGTTCGCCCATGAGCAGGCCCGGGTCCGAGAGGCCGTGACCGCCGGGGAGCTGGCCGGGCCACGCCTGCTGACCTGCGGCGAACTGCTGGACGGCGCCCGGGTGGCGTACAGCATGGGCCGGGCCCACCGCACACCGGAGGGCCTGCGGCGTTCGCTGGAGCGGGGTGCCGCCCTCGACTGGGACGTCGTCAAGACCTATGTGCGGGCACCGGCCTGGGTGATGGAGGAAGCGGCTCGGTTCGCCCACGAGCGGCTCGGTGTCCGTACCGGCAGCCACTTCTGCTCCCCCGGCCTGCAGACGGGACAGGACCTGACCAGTCATCTGCAGGCGACGCAGCGGGCCGAGTTCGGTCATGCGACGACCATGTCCGGGCGGACCTACCAGGACGTGGAGGAGATCTATGCCGCCCGCGGTGTGGGCTTCACCCTGATCGCCACTCCCTTCAACGCGATCGGTCTGGTGGGCGCCGATCCGGAACTGGCACGCGACCCGCGCGTCACCGCCGTCATGGCTCCGTGGGACGCCGCGCTGATCCGGGAGCTGGCCGCGGAGCCGCCGAGCGCGGCACAACTGGCCGCCCTGCGGGTCGAGACCGGGTTCTACCGGCGCGTGCTGGCCGCGGGCGGGCTGGTGGCCCTCGGCACCGACGCGCCGATCGTCCCCGTGGGCCTGGCCCTGCACATGAATCTGCGGGCCCTGCACCGGCTGGGCGGACTGTCCCCCGCCGAGGCGCTGCGGACCGTGACGCTGCTTCCCGCGCGGGCCTTCGCCGCCGACCGTGACCTGGGCAGCCTGGAGGTGGGCAAGGTGGCCGATGTGACGGTGGTCGACGGCGATCCGTTCACGGACTTCGACTCGCTGGTCCGGACGGTCGCGGTGCTCCGGGGCGGAGTGCCCTACGAACAGGCCGCGCTCGTCGAGGCGTTCCCCCCGGCTCCGGCGTCCGCCGGAGCCCGGCTGCGGGACTCCCCGGCCCCGGACTGGCTGTCGGTCGGGCAGCATCTGCGGCACGACGGCTGCTGCGGGGCCGACCTGTTCGGCGAGAGGCACGCGTAGCCATTCAGGCTCCCGTGAGCGGGTGAATCGCATGCCCGGCCGGCCGGGGCTGACCTGCGTCTCCGTGCCATCCGGCGGCTCCTTCCGGGCATCTGTTCCGGTGGCCGCCCGGCGGCACTGACCGTAAGTGTGGTACTCCGCAGTACCGGCCCGACGGATGAGGAGACATCCCGTGATCCTGAGCGACGGGGCGCCGGCCCGCGGCGGTCCGCGGGCCGTGGTGTGGCCGGGCAGGCCGACCGGGCCGGAACAGCTGGTCGAGCTCATGAGGGCGTACCGCAGGCGGTTCTTCCGCCGGGCCGGGACTTCGCCGGCCACCGGCCGGCACCGGGCCCTGCTGGTCGCCCTCCCCGCGCTGTCGCGGCGGGACGTGTCCTGGGCGGTCGAGGGTGTGCGGCGGGCGCTCAAGACGGAGTTCGCCGAACAGGGGTTGATGATCGACGAGTTCCCCGACGGGCGGTCGGTCGTACCGGGGCTGCGGAACCGGTCCACCGGGCCGCTCCGCGGTTCCGTGCCGTTGCTCGCCATCCGCCGCATGGTCCCCTCGGACCTGCCGTTCCTGCGTGACGACCCGCGTCACCTGGCGGCGTACCGGGCCCGCTTCGGCATGGCGTCCCGCGCTCCGGCCGGAGGACCGGCGCACGGTCAGGGGCGGTAGCGCAGGGGGTGGTCCGCCGGCACTTCGACGACGGCGATGCGTACGCCGTCCGGGTCGGCGACCCACATCTCGATCAGCCCCCACGGCTCCTGTCGCGGGGGCCGCAGGATCTCCGCTCCGCGCTCCAGCAGTTCCTCGTGTGCCGCCCGGACGTCGGCCACCTGTACCCACAGGCGAAGACCGCGCGGGGGTGGGCCGGCGGAGCGGCCCGACACTTCGAGGAACCCGCCACCGAGGAAGTAGACCGTCCCGCGGTCGGGTCCGGTGCCGAACTCGCGGTAGACGGCGAGGCCGAGCACGTCGCCGTAGAAGTCGCGGGTCCGCTCCGGGTCGGTCGGGCACAACAGGATCCTGCTCGACAGGACATGCACCATGCCTCCGAGCGTACGCGGGCGGGTGCGGGGGCCGAAGGAGACATGACGCTCCTTCGGCCCCTCAGCCGCGTGGCGCGGCGGGCACGCCGGGGATCAGCCCTCGACGACGCCCGACTCGGCGATGGAGATCTTGGCGGACGTCTTGCCCGAGCGCGAGCCGAGGGACTCGATCTTCTTGACCAGGTCCTGACCCTCGACGACCTCGCCGAAGACGACGTGCTTGCCGTCCAGCCAGTCGGTGACGATGGTCGTGATGAAGAACTGGGAACCGTTGGTGTTCTTGCCGGCGTTCGCCATGGAGAGCAGGAACGGGCGGTCGTGCTTCAGCTCGAAGTTCTCGTCGGCGAACTTCTCGCCGTAGATGCTCTTGCCGCCGGTGCCGTCACCACGGGTGAAGTCGCCGCCCTGCAGCATGAACTGCGGGATGACACGGTGGAACGAGGAGCCGGCGTAGCCGAAGCCGTGCTGGCCGGTGGCCAGCTCACGGAAGTTCTGGGCCGTCTTGGGGACGACGTCGTCGAACAGCTTGAAGACGATCCGGCCCTCGGGCTTGTCGTTGATGGTGATGTCGAAGAACACGTTGTTGCTCATGGGGTACATCCTGTCACTTCGGCATCGTGGTGCCGCACAGGAGGGTGGGCATCGCCCGGCCGTGTGTCCCATGCCACGCCGTCCCGGCCCCGGCCCGCCCCGGCCGGGGGCACGGACCCCTCGACTCGTCCGCCGCACCCTGGCCGGCCTCCGCCGGTTGTGAACCGTGCCAAGGGCGGGTCGCACCCGTTTTCGCTCCTCGGAGTACCCCGCCGGGCAGGACGAATGCCAAGTTCTGCGAATCCTTCCTCCGGATTTTGCCAATTCGGCGAAGGTTGTTTCGCGGGGTTGGGCGCTTAGACTCACGGTGTCGGGGGGTGTCCGGAAGGTCGGAGCGGGGGCGGGAGCCGCGGTGGGCAAGACGTACGCGGGAGCGCGGTTGCGGCGGCTGCGCGAGGAGCGGCGGCTCAGCCAGGCGGAGTTGGCCCGGCTACTGGCCATCTCGCCCAGCTATCTCAACCAGATGGAGCACGATTCACGCCCGCTGACCGTCCCCGTGCTGCTGCGGCTGACCGAGGCGTTCGGCGTGGACGCCGGGTTCTTCTCCGAGCGGGACACCACCCGGGTGCTGGCGGATCTGCGCGAGGCGCTCGCCGACGAGGTCGCCTCGGCGCGGATCTCCCCCACCGATCTGTCGGAGCTCGCCTCGCGCCTGCCGGCCGTCGCGGCGGTCCTGCTCGACATGGGGCGGCGCAACCAGGCGCTGACGGAGCGGCTGGCCCAGGCCGCGGAAGGGCGTGCGGGCAGCGCCGACCCGGCCGCGCCGCGTCCTCCGCACGAGGAGATACGGGAGTTCTTCTACCGGCGCCAGAACTATCTGCACGCCACGGACGTGGCGGCCGAGTCGCTCGCCGGCGAGGTCGGGGTGCGGCCCGGCGGGGTGCTGCCCGCGCTCGCCGCGCGGCTCGGCGAACGGCACGGCGTACGACTGGCGGCGGGCTCCTGGCCCTCGCACCGCTCCGGCGGGCAGGGCGATCCGGGCCGGCTGCACCACTACGACCCGGAGCGCCGGACGCTCCATCTGTCCTCCCGGCTGCGCCCGGGTCAGCAGGCGTTCCGGATGGCCACGCAACTGGCCCTGCTCGAATACGGCGGCGAGCTGTCCGCGCTCGCGTCGGAGGACTTCGAGGAGGGCTCCGTCACCTGGTCGCTGGCCCGGATCGGCATCGCCAACTACTTCGCGGCCGCGCTGATCCTGCCCTACACGGCCTTCCACACGGCGGCCGAGGAGATGCGGTACGACATCGAGCGGCTCACCGACCGGTTCGGGCTCGGGTACGAGACGGTGTGCCACCGGCTGAGCACCCTGCAGCGGCCGCGGCTGCGCGGGGTTCCGTTCTCCTTCGTACGGGTCGACCGGGCGGGCAACATGTCCAAGCGGCAGTCCGCCACCGGCTTCCACTTCTCCCGCGCGGGCGGCACCTGCCCGCTGTGGAACGTGTACGAGGCGTTCGCCGCGCCGGGGCGCATCCATGTGCAGATCGCCGCCATGCCGGACGGCCGGCGCTATCTGTGGACGGCGCGCACCGTCACCCGGCACCGGGGCGGCTGGGGCGAGCCGGGCAAGATCTTCGCGATCGGGCTGGGCTGCGAGATCCGGCACGCCTCCCGGCTCGTCTACGCCGACGGGCTGGACCTCGGCAACGCCGGCGCCGCGGTCCCGATCGGCATGGGCTGCCGGGTGTGCGAGCGGCTCGACTGCCCGCAGCGGGCCGTGCCGCCGCTGGGCCGCCCGCTGGCCGTCGACGAGAACAGCAGCACCTTCGTGCCGTACCCGGTCGCCGACCAGGAGGTGCCGCCGAGGACACCCCCTGGGGCGTGACGCGTGTCAGCGCTCCTCGGCGAACGCCTCCAGGATCCGCTCTGCGGCCAGGGTCGCGGTGAGCGCGCCGTCCCGGACCCGCTGTTCCAGGGCGGGTGCGAGGGAGCGGACCGAGGGGTGGGTGCGCAGCCGGCCGAGCAGTTCGTCGTGGACCATCGACCAGGCCCACTCGACCTGCTGGTCGCGGCGTTTGGCGGCCAGCCGGCCGCCCGCGTCGAGCACACCGCGGTGCGCCTCCAGCCGCTCCCAGACGACGTCGAGACCGGTGGATTCGCGAGCGCTGCAGCTGAGGACCGGCGGGGTCCAGGCGGCGTCGGCGGGGTGCATCAGGCGGAGTGCGCCGGCGAGCTCGCGGGCGGCGGCGCGGGCGTCCCGCTCGTGCGGGCCGTCGGCCTTGTTGACGGCGATGACGTCGGCCAGTTCCAGGACGCCTTTCTTGATGCCCTGGAGCTGGTCGCCGGTGCGCGCGAGGGTGAGCAGCAGGAAGGAGTCGACCATGCCGGCGACCGCGGTCTCGGACTGGCCGACGCCGACGGTCTCCACCAGCACCACGTCGTAGCCGGCCGCCTCCATGACCACCATGGACTCGCGGGTGGCCTTGGCGACGCCGCCGAGCGTCCCGGCGCTGGGCGACGGCCGCACGAAGGCGGCCGGGTCCACGGCCAGCCGCTCCATCCTGGTCTTGTCACCGAGGATGGAGCCGCCGGTGCGGGTGGACGACGGGTCCACGGCAAGCACGGCCACCCGGTGGCCGAGGCCGGTGAGCAGCGTGCCGAAGGCGTCGATGAAGGTCGACTTGCCCACGCCCGGGACACCGCTGATGCCGATCCGGCGGGCGTTGCCGGTGTGCGGCAGAAGCTCCGTCAGCAGACGCTGCGCCAGGGCGCGGTGATCGGGGCGGGTGGACTCGACGAGCGTGATCGCCCGGGCGACGAACGCCCGCTTCCCGTCGAGTACCCCCTTGATGTAGCTGTCGAGGTCGATGGGCATACGCGGCTACAGCTCGTCGTGGCCCAGTGCCGCGCCGAGCCGCGTCACCAGGTCGTACGCCGCGTCGGGGATGACCGTGCCGGGCGGGAAGACCGCCGCCGCGCCCATGTCCAGGAGGGTCGGCACGTCCTGCGGCGGGATCACACCGCCGACGACGATCATGATGTCCTCCCGGCCCTCGGCGGCCAGCTCCTCACGGAGTGCCGGTACGAGGGTGAGGTGCCCGGCGGCCAGGGAGGACACGCCGACGATGTGGACGTCCGCCTCGACCGCCTGGCGGGCCACCTCGGCCGGCGTCTGGAACAAGGGGCCGACGTCGACGTCGAAGCCCAGGTCGGCGAAGGCGGTGGCGATCACCTTCTGGCCGCGGTCGTGCCCGTCCTGGCCCATCTTGGCGACCAGGATGCGCGGGCGGCGGCCCTCCGCCTCCTCGAAGCGGTCGACCAGGGAGCGGGTGCGTTCCACGGAAGGGGACTCTCCTGCCTCGTTGCGGTAGACACCGGCGATGGTACGGATCTGTCCGGCGTGCCGCCCGTACACCTTCTCCAGGGCGTCGGAGATCTCACCGACGGTGGCCTTGGCCCGGGCGGCGTTCACCGCGAGCGCGAGCAGGTTGCCGTCCAGGCCGGGGCCCGGGCCGCGCCCGGCGGCCTCGGTCAGCGCCCGCAGCGCGTCCTGCGTCGCGGTCTCGTCGCGCTCCTCGCGCAGTCTGCGCAGCTTGGCGATCTGCTGGGCGCGCACGGAGGAGTTGTCGACCTTGAGGACGTCGATCTGCTCGTCGTTCTCGACCCGGTACTTGTTGACGCCGATGACCGGCTGGCGGCCGGAGTCGATCCGGGCCTGGGTGCGGGCGGCGGCCTCCTCGACGCGCAGCTTGGGGATGCCCGCGTCGATGGCCTGCGCCATGCCGCCGGCCGCCTCGACCTCCTGGATGTGCTGCCAGGCGCGGCGGGCCAGGTCGTAGGTGAGGCGCTCGACGTAGGCGCTGCCGCCCCACGGGTCGATGACCCGGCAGGTGCCCGACTCCTGCTGGAGGACCAGCTGGGTGTTGCGGGCGATGCGGGCGGAGAAGTCGGTCGGCAGGGCGAGCGCCTCGTCGAGGGCGTTGGTGTGCAGCGACTGGGTGTGGCCCTGGGTCGCGGCCATCGCCTCGACGCAGGTGCGTGTGACGTTGTTGAAGACGTCCTGCGCGGTGAGGGACCACCCGGAGGTCTGTGAATGGGTCCGCAGTGACAGGGACTTGGCGTTCTTCGGGTCGAACTGCTTGACCAGCTTGGCCCACAGCAGCCGGGCCGCGCGCATCTTGGCGATCTCCATGAAGAAGTTCATGCCGATCGCCCAGAAGAAGGAGAGGCGGGGCGCGAAGGCGTCCACGTCGAGGCCCGCGTCCCGGCCGGCCCGCAGGTACTCCACGCCGTCGGCGAGGGTGTAGGCGAGCTCCAGGTCGGCCGTCGCGCCGGCTTCCTGGATGTGGTAGCCGGAGATGGAGATGGAGTTGTAGCGCGGCATCTTCTGCGAGGTGTACGCGAAGATGTCGGAGATGATCCGCATCGAGGGCTTCGGCGGATAGATGTAGGTGTTGCGGACCATGAACTCCTTGAGGATGTCGTTCTGGATGGTCCCCGCGAGCTTCTCGGGCGGTACGCCCTGCTCCTCGGCCGCCACGATGTAGAGGGCGAGCACGGGCAGGACGGCGCCGTTCATGGTCATCGACACGGTCATCCGGTCCAGCGGGATGCCGTCGAAGAGCTGACGCATGTCGTAGATGGAGTCGATCGCGACGCCGGCCATGCCGACGTCGCCGGTGACGCGCGGGTGGTCGCTGTCGTAACCGCGGTGCGTGGGCAGGTCGAAGGCGACGGACAGGCCCTTCTGGCCGGCGGCGAGGTTGCGCCGGTAGAAGGCGTTGGACTCCTCGGCGGTGGAGAAACCCGCGTACTGCCGGATCGTCCACGGCTGGTTGACGTACATCGTCGGGTAGGGCCCGCGCAGATAGGGCGCGACGCCGGGGTAGGTGCCCAGGAAGTCCAGGCCCTCCAGGTCGCTGCCGGTGTAGAGCGGCTTGACGCCGATGCCCTCGGGGGTCTCCCAGAGCAGGTCGTCGGCGCTGCTGCCGGTGGCTTCCTTGACGGCGGCCCGCCACTGCTCCTCCGTGGCCTCGGCGGGCACGCCGGAGTCCAGGGGGACCTGCGAGAAGTCGGGAATCTGCATCACGCCGCCACTCCCATGCGGTCGAGAACGGAGGACAGGACGGCGACCGCGTCGCAGCCCGCGAAGACGTACTCGTCGACGCCGGGGTGGTCGGCGGGCCTGCCCGCGAGGAACACCCGCTCGGCGCCCGCCTCCCTGAGGGCCGCGGCGACCTCGGCGGCCTGCTCCTCGTACAGGGCGTCGCTGGAGCACAGGCAGGCGACGGTCGCGCCACTGGCCCGGAAGGCTTCGGCGGCCGCGTCGGCGGGGCTCCGGTCCCCGGCGGGAAGGGGCTCGTTCACCGGTTCGACGCCGCCCGCCTGGAACAGGTTGGAGGCGAAGGCGAGCCGGGCGGTGTGGGCGGAGGCCGGGCCGAGTGCGGCGAGGAAGACGCGGGGCCGGGCACCGGTGGCGGCCAGATGGGCGTCGGACCGTGTGCGCAGTTCCTCGTACGCCTCGTCCCGGCGCACCCGCGGCAGGCCCCCGCCCCGGGGGGCGCTGTCCCACGGTTCGCGCTCGACGGGCTTCTCGGCGAGGTGGGGGAACTCGCTGACGCCGGTGACGGGTTCGCGGCGCTTGGCGAGGTGCTTCCTGCGCGCCTGCCAGGTGGCCGCGACGCGGTCACCGACCAGGCCGGAGCGCAACGCCGTCTCCTGGCCGCCGGCGGCCTCGAGTTCCTGGAAGAACGCCCAGGCGGCATCGGCGAGTTCGTGCGTCAGCCGCTCCACGTACCAGGAGCCGCCCGCCGGGTCGGCGACCCGGCCGAGGTGCGACTCCTCCAGCAGGATGGAGGAGGTGTTGCGGGCGATGCGGCGGGCGAAGGCGTCCGGCCGGCCGATCTCCTGGTCGAAGGGCAGGACCGTCACGGCGTCGGCGCCGCCGACGCCCGCGCCGAGGGTGGCGATCGTCGTGCGCAGCATGTTCACGTACGGGTCGCGCCGGGTCATCATCACCGGCGAGGTGACGGCGTGCTGGCGCTGGCCGCCCGCGTCGGGGGCCCCGCAGGCTTCGGTGACCCGGGCCCACAGGCGGCGGGCGGCGCGGAGCTTGGCGATGGTGAGGAACTGGTCGGCGGTGGCCGAGTAGCGGAACTCCAGTTGACGGCAGGCCGCTTCGACGGGCAGGCCGGCCGCGGTCAGCAGGCGCAGGTAGGCGACGCCGGTGGCCAGGGAGCAGCCGAGCTCCTGCGCGGCGGAAGCGCCGGCCTCGTGGTAGGGCAGGGCGTCGACGGTGAGGGCGCGCAGCCCCGGGTACTCCTCGTGGCAGCGCCGGGCCAGGGCCATGGCGTCGTCCACGCCCGCCGGGTCCTCGCCGGTGCGGGCGGTGTGGCCGAGCGGGTCCGCACCCAGGTTGCCGCGGGCCGCATCGCGGGCCACGCCCCGCTCGTCGTACAGCCGGAGCAACCGGGCGGCGGCGGAGGCGGTTTCGGGGCCGGCGTCGAGCACGACGGGCGCCAGGTCGAGGTAGACCTTGTCCAGGGCCCGGGCCAGGCCGGTGACGGGCACTCCGGCGCCGCCGACGGTCAGCCACAGCGAGGTGACGCCGTTCTCCAGGTCGGCGAGGACCGCCTCGTTGGCGCGCTCGGGGTCCGGGTGCTCGTGCCGCTGCCGTACGTCCCAGCCGCCGACCGGCCTGCCGCCCCGTACGAACGGGGCGAAGCCGGGGTATCCGGCGGCGGGGGCGGTGTCCCGCGCGGTGTAGAGGGGGTGGGCGACGAGCCCGTCTTCGAGCGGGGTCGCCAGCGCCTCCTCGGCCGCCGCGCCGGACACGTCCTTGCCGGATTTGCGCAGCACACCGGCCACGAGGCGCTGCCACTCCTCGTGGGTCGCGTCCGGGAATTCGGCGGCCAGCGGAAGGCCGTCTTGGGGCAGAACCGTCATGCTCGGATGCTAGGCCAGGCGTACGGATGAGCAGCAGAGGGGACGGCTGTGACCTTGCCCTCTCTGGGAGGATCACCGGCCCGTACGAGAGCGGGCATGTCCGGACGCATCCGTTCAGACGCGACCGTGTGCCTTCTGGGCGCGCCGCGAGAGGGAGTCGATGACGACGGCCACCAGGAGCACCCCTCCAGTGATCATGAACTGGACGGCCCCCTGGATACCCAGCAGGGCGACGCCGGAGGCGATCGACTGGATGACGAGGACACCGAGCAGCGCGGACCAGACCGTGCCGCGGCCGCCGAACAGGCTGGTGCCGCCGATGACCGCCGCGGCGATGGCCTCCATGAGCAGGTTCCCGGAGCCGGACGCCTGGCTGGCGGAGGTGACGCGGGAGGCGAGGAAGAGACCGCCGACCGCCGCCATGGTGCCGGACACCATGAACACCGAGATGCGGACCCGGGTGACGTCGAGGCCGGCCCGCCGGGCGGCCTCGACACCACCGCCGAGCGCGAAGATCATCCTGCCGTAGGTGGTGCGGCGGAGGACGTAGTCGAGCGCGACGAGGACGACGATGAAGAGGAGCAGGGCGAGGGGCATGCCCTGGAATTGGTTCAGCACGAACGCCGCGGCGAAGGCGATCACGCCCAGCGCGGCCGTACGCGCGGTCATCTCGGCCGGCGTCCGCGACGGCACGCCCGCATTCCTGCGGCGGCGCATGTCCTGCCAGGAGGCGAGGAAGTAGCCGGCGGTGCCGAGCGCCGCGACCCCGTAGGCGACGGCGACGTCATTGAAGTAATAGCCGGTCAACTGGGCGACCAGGCCCTCTCCGTCGAGATTGATCGTGCCGCTGGAGCCGAGGACGTAGAGCATCAGGCCGTTCCAGCCGAGCAGGCCGGCCAGGGTGACGACGAACGAGGGCACGCCGACTCCCGCGAAGAAGAACCCGTGCAGGGCGCCGGTGGCCGTGCCCACGGCGACGGCCATCAGCACGGCTGTCCCCTCCCCCATGCCCTGCTGGACGTTGAGCACGGCGAACACGGCGGCGGCAAGTCCGCTCACCGAGCCGACCGACAGATCGATCTCGCCCAGGAGCAGCACGAAGACGATACCGACCGCCATGAGTCCGGTGCCGACGATGTCGACGCTGAGATTGGACAGGTTGCGCGGCGACAGGAAGTTCTCGTTGAGGGCGGCGAAGATGATCCAGATCGACACGAGGCTGAGCAGGACGGGCAGGGAGCCGAGTTCGCCGCTGCGGAGCCGGTCCTCGACGGCCTCGGCAAGGCGGCCGGGCCGCGGCCATCCGCCCGCGGGTCGTGACCCGGACGGCTTGGTCGTGGTCACAGATCCGCCTCCCACTCCCGGGACGCACGGCGGGTCACGGCATTGTCCGTGGCCCCGGTGATGGAGGAGATGATCTGCTCGTGGGAGGTGGTCGTCACGTCGAAGAACCCGTTGTTCCGGCCGAGCCGCAGTACGGCGATCCAGTCGGCGACGGCCTTGACGTCGCCCATGTTGTGGCTGATGAGGAGGACCCCGAGGCCTCTCTCGCGCAACTTGTCCACCATGTCCAGCACTTGGGCGGTCTGCTCGATGCCGAGCGCGGCGGTGGGTTCGTCGAGGAGGACGAGTTTCGGTTCGCCGAGGACCGAGCGGGAGATGGCGACGGTCTGCCGCTGCCCGCCGGACAGTGAGGCCACGGGGACCCGGACACTGGGCATGCGGATGGCGAAGGTTTCGAGCAGTCCGAGGGTGCGGCGCTCCATCTCCACCTCGTCCAGGATGCCGATCCTGTTGATCTCACGGCCGAGGAAGAGGTTGCCGACGACGTCGAGGTTGTCGCAGAGCGCCAGGTCCTGGTAGACGGTCGCGATGCCGAGGTTCTGGGCGTCGTGGGGGCGCCCGATGTGGACGGGCCGGCCCTCCCACTCGATCACGCCGCGGTCCGCGGGGTCCACCCCCGCGATCACCTTGACCAGAGTGGACTTGCCGGCGCCGTTGTCCCCCACCAGGGCGACGACCTCACCGGCACGGATCTCCAGTTCGATGTCCGCGAGCGCCTGTACGGCGCCGAACCGTTTGGACACTCCCCGTAGCGCCAGCAGGGGTGGTGCTGACGTGTGGACCATCTGCTCCTCCTTCGCCGCGGACGGCGGACGAACGTGACTGACGCGGCGCGGCACTCCGCCTAGGGGATGAGACCCGCCTTCTTGCAGGCGTCCGCGAACTTCGGCGTACAGATCTGGGCGATCGTGTACATACCGTCCTTCACGACGGTCTCCCTGATGTTGTCGGCGGTTACGGCGATCGGCGTGAGCAGGACCGAGGGGATGTTCCGGGTCGTGGCGCTGTTCACCCTGCTGGTGGCGACGGAGGTCACGGGCTCGCCGCGGACCAGGGCGACGGCCATCCGGGCGGCGGCGTCCGCCTCCAGGTGGAACGGCTTGTAGACGCTCATGTACTGGTCGCCGGCGACGATCCGCTGCACTCCGGCGAGCTCGGCGTCCTGCCCGGTGACGGGAGGCAGCGGGGTGATCTTGGCCGACTTGAGGGCCGAGATGATGCCGGAGGCGAGGCCGTCGTTGGCGGAGTAGACGCCGTCGATGTTCTCGGCGCCCAGGGCGGCGATGGCGCCGGCCATGTTGATGTGCGCGTTCACGGGCCGCCATCCGGCCGTGTCGTAGGCCTTTCCGATCTTCACCTTGCCTTCGAGGGCGGCCAGCGCTCCCTGCTTGAACCAGGCCGAGTTCGGGTCCGTCGCGGCACCGTTCATCATGACGATCTGGCCACCGCGGGCCTTGTCCCCGAGCGCGGCCAGCAGCGCGTCGCCCTGGAGCCGGCCGACGCGTTCGCCGTCGAAGGAGACGTATCCCGAGATCGGCCCCTCCACGAGCCGGTCGTACGCCACGACGTCGATACCCGCCGCCCGGGCCCGCTCGACCGACGAGCGCAGCGAACGCGAGTCGACGGAGTCCAGGATCATCACCCGGACCCCCTTGGTGATCATGGCGTCGACCTGTTGCTGCTGCGTCGCCACGTCGTGCTGCGCACTGGCGAACTCGACGGTGCACCCCGGGCACAGCTCGGCGATCCGCCGCTCGATCAGGGGCCGGTCGAACTTGTCCATCCGCTCGGTGTTGTCCGGGAGCAGCAGACCGATCCCGAGGCCGTTGCCGACCGCCTGCCCGTCCGACTCCTCGACCTGGGCGGCCTTGCCGCAGGCGGCCAGGCCCGAGGCCAGGACCAGCGCGGTGAGCAGGGCGGCGGTCCGGCGCGGTCGTGTGTTCATCTCTCTCGCCTCCCGGCGTCGCCGAGCTGCTCGCGCGGGGAGAGGGCCACCTCGCCCCACACCTGCTTGCCGCCGCTGAGCGGCACCGATCCCCAGGACGCGCACATCGCCTCGACGAGGAGGAGCCCCCGCCCGCCGGTCGCCTCCCAGTCCACGCTGCCCGCCTTGACCGGGGTGCGGGGGGACGCGTCGTTGACGGCGATCCGCAACCGGTCGCCCGCCAGCGTCAGATCGAGCCGCACCTCGCCCTGGGTGTGCGCGATGGCGTTGGTGACGAGCTCGGAGACGACCAGCAGGGCGACGTCGAGCTCGTCGACCACTCCCCAGGAGCGCAGGGTGCGCCCGGTGAAGCGGCGCGCGTGCATGACGGCGTCCGGGAGCCGCCACACGGCCCACCTGGCCCGGATCGGACGTACCCGCATGCCGTCGTAGCGCATCAGCAGCACCGCCACGTCGTCCTCGCGCCGGCGCGGACTCGCCACGAGCTCGTCGGCGACCCGGCCGGGGTCGGCCACGTCGGTGGCGCCGAGCACGTCGCGCACGGCGCGCAGACCGTCCTCCAGGCGCAGTCCGGCCGATTCCACCAGCCCGTCCGTGAGCAGCGTGATCAGGGTGCCGGGGGCGAGCCCGATCTCGGTCATCGGGTACTCCGCGTCGGCCATGACGCCGAGCGGTGGCCCGCCCTCGACCTCCGTCTCCTCGGTGGTCCCGTCGGGAAGCCGCAGCAGCGGCGGCAGGTGCCCGGCCCGGACGATCCAGGCGAGCCCCTCCTCCATGTCCAGATCCACATAGCTGCAGGTGGCGAAGAGATCGGTCTCCATTCCGACGAGCAGCCGGTTGGCGTGCGCGACGACGACATCCGGCGGGTGGCCCTCCACGGCGTAGGCGCGGATCGCCGTACGCATCTGGCCCATGATCGTGGCGGCTCCGGCGCTGTGCCCCTGGACGTCGCCGATGACCAGCGCCACATGGCCGTCGGACAGCGGGATGACGTCGTACCAGTCGCCGCCGACCTCCAGGCCGACGGTCGCGGGCAGATAGCGGGCCACGGCCACGCCGCCGGGCAGCTCCGGCAGCTTGCGGGGAAGCAGGCTGCGCTGCAGCATCGTGGCGAGCTCGTGCCCGGCGTCCAGCGCGTGGGCGCGCATCAGGGCCTGGCCGACCAGGCCGGCCGTCGCGGTCAGCAGAGAACGCTCCTCCGGCCCGAACCGGTGGTCGGTGTCCCATCCGACGATGCACACCCCGACCATGCGGCCGTCGGCGGGCAGCGGCAGCACGGCGAGGCCGCCGGGGCCGATGCCGGTGAGGCCGGGTTCGAGTTCGGCGCCCGGCGGCCACAGGCTCACATGGCCCTCGCGCACGGCGCTCTCCAGCGTGGGCAGGGTGTGGCTGGAGGCGTCGGGCCACTCCGAGCGCCATTCCGAGCGCCACGACTCGGGCCAGTCGTCGGGGTCGGGCGGGTCGAGGACGGTGACCACCAGCCGGTCGCCCTCCAGTTCGGCGACGGCCACCCTGCTGGCCTTCAGCGGTTCGCGCAGCGAGGTGACGACGACCCGGCTGACGTCCCGGATGGTGGTCGCGCCCGCCAGGGAGGCCGACAGCCGCTGCACGAGGGACACCTCGTCGGCGCTGGGCCGCAGGTACGAGGCGTCGCCCACCACGCCCAGCATGCGCTCCGGCCGGCCGTCGGCTCCGGTCAGGACCCGGCACCGCAGCCCCAGCCAGCGCAGCTCGCCGCCCGGCCGCCGGACCCGGAAGGCCAGTTGCTGGTCGGTGGCCCGCCGGTCCGGCTCGACGACCGACATCAGCGCGGCGATGTCGTCGGGGACGGCGCATGCCAGCAGGCTCTCCACCTGCCCGTCGAACGCCTCCGGGGGGATGCCGAGCAGATCGAGTACCGGGGCGTCGACGTCCATGTGCCCGGTCGCGAGGGTGAGGACGAAGGCGCCGCCGCGGCGCGGCAGCAGGGTCGGGCCGGGGCGGCCGACCGTCTCCGTACGGACGGAGACCCGGGCCGCGACGGCCTCGAGGCCCGCGGCCGCCTGGTCGGCGTAGAGCTCCAGCAGCGCGCGGTGGTCGTCGGCGAAGCCGTCCGAGGCGTTCCGCACCACCAGCAGACAGCCGAGCAGCCGAGCCTCGCCACCGAGCGGCAGCGCGCCCAGCGAAATACCGTCGGACCGGCCCGTGCGGTCCAGTACCTCGATGGCGCCGCCGGGGCCGCCCACGCCGTAGGGGGCGAGCTCCTTGGCGCTCAGCCACAGGGGCCGGCCCTCGCGACAGGCGTCGGCGACCGGTGAGCGTCCCGCCAGGGCGTACGCCGAGGGCATTCCGTACGGCGCTCCGGCGTCACCGACGACCTCGGCCAGGTGGAGTTCGTTCCCGCTCTCCGTCAGCACGTAGACAGCGGCAAGCTCTACCCCACAGGACGCAAAGATCTGCCCGGTCAAAGCGTGCACCGCCTCCGCGCGCGGCTGGCCGCCGGCAAGGGCCGCTGTTCATTGCCTTTACCCCATGCTGCTACGTTTCGGACCGGAGCAGCCAGTCCGACCCGCATCATCCGGGTTTATACAGATTTATTCGGGCTCTTTCAGAACGGACAGGATGTTTCCGGCGGGATCGGTGAACCACGCGATCTCGGGGCCGCCCTCGGCGCGGACGATGCCCTTCTCGTCGGCCTCGAACTGCTCGTAGCGCTCGAAGCGCACCCCCCGCCCGCCGAGCTCGTCGACCGCGGCGTCGATGTCGTCCACGGGGAAGTTCAGGATCGTGAAGGTGGCCGGGGTGTGATCGTCCTTGGGGTAGACGAAGATGTCCCGGTCCCCGGCGATGTGCAGGATCAGCATCCCGTTCTCCTCGGAGACCCTGATCCCGAGTGTCTCGCCGTAGAACTTCCTGGCGGCCTCGATGTCGTTCACGGAGAACCCGCTGAACGCCTTCGTCGATCCGAACATGCTCACCTCCGGGAGTGGACGCACGTCCGGCCGGGCGGCTCCACGTGCCGGACACTCCCGGCCGGGCTGTCGTGGTCAGTGTCCTCCGGAAGCCGCGGACGCGCCTGACGGCCAGCACGCGGTGGTGGCCGCGGTCGCCACCGCCACCGCCGTCAGCCGGGGGTGGTCGAGGGTGTCCGGGGTGTCGGTGGGCCGGTGGTAGTGGCGATTCCGGAAGTTCGCCGTACCGGTGAGCATCATCGCCGGAATGCCCAGGTTCCAGAAGGCGGAGTGATCACTGCGGTCCAGATGGGCCATCGGGGGGACGGCGAGGCCGAGGAGCGCGCCCCGCGGCCCGTCCGGACGGGGGTCGCGCAGCATGACGCACGGCAGGTCCACGGCCCGCGCCGCCGCGCACCACACGGACGCCGCGGCCTGCGTGGAGCGCCGGTGGACCACCAGGGTGAAGTCGCCCCGCAGGCCGGCCGAGCGGACCTCGGCGGCCACGGCGGGGAACGCCGTGTCGAAGCCGATCGGCATCGTCTGTGTTCCCGGGCCGGTCGCGAAGAAGCCGACCGACTCCAGGCAGATCATGCCGGCCACCCGCCGGGTGCGGCGCAGCCGCCGGGCCGCGACCCGGGCCCCGATCAGGCCCAGCTCCTCCATGTCGAAGACCATCAGGGTCACCTCGGGCGGCCGGGGCAGGGCGGCGAGGAGCCGCGCCACCTCCAGCAGGGCAGCCACTCCGGAGGCGTTGTCGTCGGCGCCGGGGCTGCCGTCGACCGTGTCCAGGTGGGCGCCGACGACCACGGTGGGACCGGGGCGCGGCTGAGCGGTGCGGCCCGCGGGCGGCTCGGCTTGCAGGTTCGCCCCCGTCAGCCTCGGGTGCAGCCGGAACTCGAGCGGCAGGGCCATGTGGCCGCGGCGGTCGGTGGAGCCGAGCCGCCAGCGCACGTCGAACGGCTGCCGCTCGGTCCGCCAGCCGGCCGCCGTCAGCTCGCGGACCACATGGGCCTCGGCCCGCCGCATGGCCTCCGGGGCGCGGGTACGGCTGCGCGGGCGGTCGGCGAGGATCTCCACGTCACGCCGCAGGCGCAGCGGATCGGCGCGCCGGGCCAGCTCGCCGGCCAGCGCGGTCACGTCCGTCGGCAGCACGGGTCCCACCGCCTTCCCACCGCTCTTCGGTCCTGGCACCACGGTGCGCCTCCGCCACGGGGTGCGCCTCCGCTCACGGCGCGACAATGGGGGGTGAGGAGCATGCCTGCCGGAGCGGGAGAGGCGGGGCGATTCGGGTGCCGTACGTAGCCGTGACCGCGCTGAGTCATGTGGGACTGGTCCGCGAGCACAACGAGGACAGTCTCGTCGTCGGGCCGTGGACGCTCTGCGGCACCGTGACCGAGAGCCCCCAGACACTGGTCTTCCCGCTCGGCTCCCCCGTCGTCGTCGCGGTGGCCGACGGCCTCGGCGGGCAGCCGGCCGGTGAGGTGGCGAGCGCCCTGGTCGTCCGCCGGCTGGCGGCACTCGGCCCGGTGCTGGACGACGAGGAGGCGGTCGTCGGCGCCCTGGACCACTGCAACCGGGCGGTGTACTCGGCCGCCGGCGGCAGTCCCGAGCTGTTCACCATGGGCACCACGGTCGCGGGTGCCGTCGTCCTGGCGAAGTCCGTGGTGGCGTTCAACGTCGGCGACAGCAAGGTGTACGACGCCTCGGGCGACGAACTGCACCAGGTGAGTGTGGACGACAGCCCGATTCCGGAGCCCGGGCGGCGCACCACGTCCACGGTCCTGCAGACGCTCGGCGGGAGCGCCGCGTACACCGAGGTGCTGCCGCATGTGGCGACCGCCGCTGTGGGCACCGGCGACCGGTTCCTGATCTGCAGCGACGGGCTGACCGACCCGGTGCCCGACGACGAACTGTCAGCCCTGCTGCGGGTGTACGACGACGGCCGGGCGGCCTTCGAGTTGTGGAAGGCCGCCATCGAGGCCGGCGGCCCGGACAACATCACCCTCGCGGTGGTGCGGATCGGCGAGTGAGACCGGCCGGCCGCCTGTCAGTGGCGGCCCGTAGGGTCGACCCGAACGATCACCACGACGGGGAGAACGACCTATGGGCCGGCGTGTCGAAAAGAACGGCTACACCGCGGAACTGACGGACGATCTGGACATCGTCTACCGCAACCCGCGCGGAAGGCGCCTCAAGACCTGCCCGGACGGGATCGTGGGGGCCCCGGATCTGGACACGCTGCTCGACGCGCGCCGGGAACTGCGCAAGCACCGCGACGCCTGCCGTGTCCGGGCACGGGAGTGGGCCGGGGCGGGGACGGCCGTGCCGCGCGCGCTGGCGGACTCCGACCCGTGGTGGCACGAGGCCCTGGAGGCCGAGGGTGTCCGGCTCACCGAGGAGCTGGGCGAGGGCGGCCTGTTCGTCCGCGTCTACAGCGGGTGGGACGGGCACACCATGGCCCTCCCGATGCCCGAACACGTCGTCCCGTACCGCGATCTGCTGATGCGCGCGGAGGGACTGGAGCCGGAAAGCCTGTTCTCCACCCGCATACCGGACCTCTCGGAGGGTGCTCTGCCCTTCCCCGAGCGGGTCGTCGCGGCCCACCCCGGCCGGGAGGAGACGACGATCGCCACGCTCCGGGCGCTGGCCAGGGAGACCGTCGACTGGGGCCACCCCTACAAGAAGGACGTCGACGGTGTGCTGAAGGGGCTGGAGGACACCGAGCCCGCCGTGCTCATCACCTTCCTGGACGAGATGGCCGACTTCGCCCTGCGGAGGGAGGAGCCGGCCACGGCGGCCGCCTGGTTCGGTCGCGCCCGCGCGGCCGAACGGCTTCAGGCCCGCAAGGTCGACAAGGCGTGGCTGCGCGAGCGCTATCTGCGCTACGCCGGGGAGGACGCGCTGCCGGCCACGGTCCTGCGGGCCTGGGCACGTGAGCTGACCACCTCGGGGAAGGCGACCGCGTCGGATCTCTCCGGCTTCCGCGACGTGGTACTCCGCCGCTTCCGGGCTTCCCGGGAGGTGTATCCGCAACTGCCCGCCGACATCCGCAGGATCGCCAGGGCCGCCGGCCGGGACCCGGAGGAAGAACTCGCCGTCCTGCTGCGGGGCGTCCTCACCGACGGCGGGCCGTCGCTGTACGACGACAAGTTCTGGGCCGACTGTCTGAAGGGACGGGCCCTGGAACTCCTGGCCGATCAGGGGCCGGAGGCGGTCCGGCACGTACTGGCACTGCGCCCGGTCCGGTTCCGTGGGGGCCAGGAGGTGTGGCCGCAGCTGCTGGAGCGCACGGGAGCGTTGGCCCGGCTCACCGGCGAGGCGCCGGGGGCGGCCCCCGGGGAGGCCGCGGCGTGGCTGGCCGACTGCGTGCTGAAGTCCAGCGACCGGCCGGGCCCCTGGCCCGTTCTGTACGAGCTGGCCGAAAGCCTGGCGCCGAAGCTGGCAGCGGACGGGGTGCCCGTGGAGTTCCGCTACTGGACCGTGGGAGAGCGGGTCGCGGGGAAGACTCCGCTGGACCTGATCGACGTCCTCCTGGAGCACGGCGCCCCCGTCGCGGACCCGCCCGAGCTCCTCGGGCCGTGCTACCTGAACAGCCTCCACATCGCGCGCCGGCCCGAGCTGAAGCACCTGCTGGCGGACGAGCGTTTCGCGCGCGAGCTGCGTGCCCGGCTCCGCGCCGAACTGGACATGACCGTCCAGGACCGGGCGTCCAACAGCTGGTACGAGCCGCACCAGACCAATGGCTGGCACGAGCTGCCCGCACTGTTCGACAACCCCGTCGGGCACGAGGAGGTGCGCTCCTGGTGCGACCGTGAGCGCGCCCGGCTCCGCGCGGGCGTGGACCTGCGCGAGCTCGCCCTGCTGCTCGGCCGTTTCGTGCACGCGGGCAAGGCGGTGGACCGGCTCCTCAAGGACCCGGCCGCGGCGGCCGAGTTCGCCGCGGTGGACGTCATGCCGCTGTTGATGGCCGAGCTGCCCGAGGGTGTCACGCGCGCGCGGGTGGAGGAGCTGCTGCCTTCGCTCACGCCCGCATACGTCGGCGTCAGCAACCGATCCGCCGGTCCCCATCACCGGCCGATCGCCGAGGCCCTGCCGGAGCTGTCGGCGGCGGACCTGGACCGGGTCTCGTACGCCCTGGTCGTGGCGGTCAACTGCCGCGCGGGCCTGGAGCGGCTGGTCCGGCGCCTCAGCCCGGACGAGACGGAGGCACCGGCGGTGCCCGAGGCGCCGCAGGAGGACGACGAGACGCGGGTGGGCCGCCGGCTGAGGGAGCTCGCCGCGTCCGGCACCCCCGTCTGGGAGGGCGATCTGACGCGTCCGAGCGGCGAGTTGGACCATCGCCGCGTCTCCTTCCGGTTCCGGCCCACCCACGCCGACGCCGCGGCTCTCGCCCTGACCGTCGCGTCGTCCACGAGCGCCTCGGCGGTCGGGCGGCGGGCGGCCGAGGCACTGGTGACGTACGCGCGGTATCCGTTCGTCACCGGGGAGCCCGGCCGCTGGCGCGTGGTCCACTGCGACCTCCCCCACGACCGGCCCGATGTCCGCCTCCCGGTCGGCGGACAGCTCTTCAGGACGGCCACGTCGGCCGCGTACGTGATGGACCACGGAGCGCTTCGGCACCGCCGGACGCTGTGGGAGTACGCCCCCGACGGGGTCTTCCCCGAGGAGGGTCCGCTGGCCGCCGCGGGAGCGAGGCTCACCGGCGCGTATGTGCTGGAGCCGGTGCGGTCCGGAGACTGGTTCGCCCGCTTCGCCGAGCTGTTCGCCACCCACGGCTTCCCGCCGGCCCGCCCGGAGCTCGCCCGCGCGTTCGCCGAACGGCTGGGCCTCTCGGTCGCGGAGGCGACCGTACTGCTCATGGCGTACGTTCCCGCCGCGCCCCACCAGGTGACGGGGCTGAAGGCCGACCGCCGTGAGAGCAGGTCCTTCGACCTCGGTCCGTGGGGCATCCCGAGGAAGGAGGCCGATCGTGCCGTGGCCGACCTGCGCTCGGTGCTCGGGCCTGAAGCGCTCGCGACGCTCTACGACAAGCTGCTGCCGGACGACCCCGGGCAGCTGTGGAGCACGGGACCCGATGTGGAGCGCGCCGCGGCGTGGTGGGTGACCGAGCTGGGCGACCCGCTCCCGGTCCCCGCCGCCCTCCTTCCTCTTCTCACCAAGGAGACGGCACCGCCGACGGGGGAGGCCGCGCTGCCGCGCGGGACGCAACGCGACCGTGCGTTCTGGTGGCCGGCCCTGCGGCTGCACGCGCTCACCGGCCGCGTCGCCGCCGGTGCGGACTGTCTGACCACCACCGGGCCGGGCCCGGTGGCGGAGCCGCCGCTGCTCGCGCTGCCGAGGCTCACCGCCTGGTTCGCCCACCGCACCCCGGCCGGGGATCCTCAGCGCCCGGCGATCGGCGCGGCGATGTCCCGGCTCCGCGAGGAGCTGGCCGCGGGACCGGGGCCGCTCACGGTGTTCTCCCTGCAGAGCAACTACCTGATGGGCGCTCCCCCGTCGACCGATGCCCTGACCGCGCACCCGGCGGTCACGGAGACGGAGGACGCGGTGTACGACATCCGTCATCTGCGGGTGGATCCCGCCCTGCTCAAGGGCGCCGACGATCCGCTGCTGGACTCGCTGGACACGTACCTCGACTCCGTCCTGCCCTCGCAGTGGCTGCCGGGGCCCTGGGGACTGCCCGGAGTGGCGGATCTGCGGCTGCTGCTGAGTGACGACTTCGCCGCGCTGGGGGAACATCTGGCCAAGGACGCGGGGCGGGAACCGGGCTGGGAGCAGCACCCCGCGCGATCGGTGCCGCATCTGGTCGAGGAGTGCGCCGCTTCCACCGGGCTGGGTGAGGACGCCGCGGCGCTCTATCTGATGCTTCTCGCCCTGCCGGATCCGACGGACCGCAACGTCAAGACGTGGACGGACTGGAAGCCGGCTCGCTTCAAGACGGCCGTGGCCGAACTGGGCGCATCGGCCCTCGTGGTGCGCGCGGACCGGCCCCGATCCGGGCGCACCCTCTTCGCGCCGGGCCTCTGGCAGGAGCGCAAGCCGCCGCGCCTGCCCGTCGAGGCCTCGAAGCTCTCGCTGCTTCCGCTGGCGGCGGAGCACCGGTCGACGTCACACATGGCGGCGGTGCCGTCCGTTCCACTGCCGGTGCTGTTCACCCGCGCGTGGCAGCGTCGTCGGTCCTGACGCGGGTCGGCGTGGTGCGGGGCGGGACTTCCGGCGGGAGTCCCGCCCGGGCACGGCCGGCTGCCGGGACGCGGGGTCAGCGCACCGTGGGGAAGGGCTTCGCGGCACCTCCGGCGGGCGGCTTCGCCGGGGTGGTCCGCGCGCCCGTGACGTCGAAGGACGTGACGTCGGCGCTGGGGGCCCGCCGGCCGTGCCTCCGACGGCGTACAGGCAGCTGCGCTTCAGGTCCTCGGTGCAGGGGGCGGCGGTGGCGCCGACGCCGAAGCAGGGCCTGGGCAGGGCGGGCAGGACGGACCAGGCGCTGCCGTTGGGGGTGAACACCTCCATGGTGGCGACGGTCGGGGTCGCGGCGGCCGGGGTCGCGACAGATAGCGAGCCGCCGACGCCGTACACACAGGTGGTGACGCGGCCGGGATCGGTGGCGGGCGCCGGGCAGGGGCCCGAGGCGACCCCCATGCCGCGCCGTGCGGACGGCACCGGGGCGAGCTTCCGCCACTCGTTCCTCGCCGGGCTGAAGACCTCGACCGTGCCGAGGGGTTCGGCGGTGGCGACGCCGCCGACGGCGTACACACAGCTGCCGCGCAGGCCTTGGGCGTTCCGCGGGCAGGGTGCGTTCACCGCCGCCGTTCCCGAGCGGCCGACGGTCATGGCGGGCAGCTCAAGGAATGACACTCGAGGGGACAAAAAGGGTGTTCACGGTCATTCAGTCATCCCTGTGCGCGACACGCGGAGGGAGCGGCCACCAACGATGCAGGGCCCAAGGTGTGTTTCGAAAGTCCCGTCCGGCCGGGGCCCCGCCCTCCGGGCGGACGACGCTACTTTCGAAACGCGCCCTGGTCCGGTCGGCCGGTGGTCCCTCGCCCGGTCGGGAGCAGCAGTTCGACGCGCATGGTGCCGGTCTTGCGCTGCTGGGCGACGAACTCGTCGATCTGGGTCCGGCAGGCGTGGTCCAGATGGGTCGTCGCCGTCAGGTCGAGCCGGATGCGGGGCGTGCCCGCGGCGGCGAGGGTTTCGAGCGCCTCCAGCAGCTGCGGGAGGCGGACGAAGGTGGCGCTGCCCGTCATGGTCAGTTTGGCCGTCTCCCCGTCGTTCGAATGCCGCAGTGTCGTCCGGGACATACGCAGGACGGCCAGCAGGATGCCCGCCGCGAGGCCGATGAGGACGCCTTCGAGGAGGGCGGTGACGAAGATCGCGAGAGTGGTGACCCCCATGACGACGGCTTCGCCGCGGTCCTGCTTCCAGAGCCGGGAGAACTGCTCGGGGGCGAAGAGCTTCCAGCCGCTGTGGACCAGGACGCCGGCGAGGACGGTGATGGGGATGAGCGCGAGGAGGCCCGGCAGCAGGAGCGCGAAGGCGAGCAGCCACAGGCCGTGCAGGGTGCGGGAGAGCCGGGTCCGCGCACCGGCCTGGACATTGGCGGAGCTGCGTGCCACGACGGCCGTCATGGGCAGGGCGCCGAGCGCGCCGCAGACGGTGTTGCCCACGCCCTGGGAGAGCAGTTCGGTGTTGTAGCGGGTGCGGGGTCCGGTGTGCATGCGGTCGACGGCGGCGGCGGTGAACAGGCTCTCCGCGGAGGCGATCACCGTGAAGGTGAGCACGGTGGCGATCACCGCCGGGTCCGCGAGACCGGCGAACTGTTCGGGGCCGGGGAGATGGACCGCGCCGAGGAGGTCGCCGACCTGGAGTGTCTTGATGTCCACGCCCGGCAGGGCGGCGACGCCCATGCCCAGCACGACCGCGACGAGCGCGGCCGGGACCTTGGCAGCCGGCCCGGGCACCTTCTTCCACAGGAAGCTGAGGACCACGGTGGCCGCTCCCAGCGCGGCGGCGACCGTCGCGCCGGTGTCACCGGCGGTGGAGCCGATCAGCGCCGGAAGCCCGAGGAGGTTCTCCACCGGGGTGCCCGGTGCCTTGGAGTCGGCGAGGACGTAGGACTGCCCGATCATCAGGGGGAGGCCGATGCCGGCGAGCATGCCCTGCACCACCGCGACGGAGATCGCCTGGAACATGCGGCCGAGCCGGATCAGGGCCAGGGCGATCTGGAGGATGCCGGTGGCCAGGACGATCACGCCGAGCATGACGAGGCCGTGTTCCAGCACGGCTTCGGCGACGAGTGCCGCGAGCCCCGCGGCGGGTCCGCTGACCTGGAGCGCGCTTCCCCGCATCAGGCCGACGACGAGACCGCCCACGATGCCGGACACGATGCCCAGTTCGGCGGGTGCCCCGGAGGCCACGGCGACGCCGATGCACAGCGGCAGGGCGACCAGGAAGACCACGAAGGAGGCGGTGATCTCCGTGGCGAGACGGGCGCCGCGCAGCTCGGCGGCGAGGCTGGGGGCGGCGGGCGCGGAGGAGGCGGACCGTCCGGCGGGGCGCGCGTGCCGGGCGCGCTGCTTCGGCGCCTTGGCCCGGGAAACTGCCTCGCCGGGCGCGGACGGGGGGTGGGAGGGTGCGGGGGACGGGGTGAGGGGCGGGGACGACATGCGGGGGGACTCCTTGGTCTCTGCCGACGGCCCGGGCCGCGGGTGCCCGGGGCGTGAGGATCCGTTGCGCTCGCCCGCCGCCGCCCGCCGCCGCGGGCGGGGTGGGGCGGCGCGCGGGAGTGGGGGGTGGCGCGGGCGGGGTGGGGCGGATCAGTGGGGTGCGAAGGAGCCGTCGTCGGCCAGCTCGTGCAGGACACCGGTGTCGACCTGGTAGTACCAGCCGTGGAGCCGCAGTTCGCCGGTGTCCAGGAGGTGCCGGACGACGGGGTACGTGCCCAGCGTCGCCAGCTGGTGCATCACGTTGAGCTGTACCAGCCGTTCGAGGCCGTCGGTGTGGGCCGGTGCGTCCCCGGTCTCCTCGTGGGCCGCGTCCGGGCGGGCGACCAGTGAGTCGCGGACGAGCGAGAGCCAGGCGTCGACGCCCGGCAGGGACGACAGGTCGTCTCCGGAGGCGAGCGCGTTCATCGCGCCGCAGTGGGAGTGTCCGCAGACCACCACGTCCCGGACGCCGAGGACCTCCAGCGCGTACTCGATCGTCGCCACCTCTCCGGACACGTCGCCGGCCCAGCGTGGCGGAACGATGTTGCCGGCGTTGCGGAGCTCGAAGATCTCGCCGGGTCGTGCTCCGGTGATCAGCGCGGGCACCACGCGGGAGTCGGAGCAGCTGATGACGAGGGCCTGTGGGGACTGGCCGTCGGCGAGGCGCCGGTAGTAGTCGCCTTCGGCACCCGCGACCCGCTGGTGGAAGGAACGGGCGTGGTCGAGAAGGGCCTTCATGGTGTCCTCCTGGGGGGTCGTCGCGGGCGGCCCGGCACGGAGCGGCGCCCGCGAAGCGTGCCGACGACACTAGGAAGGCGTTTTCCAGGCGAAGGCCAGCGAAGGGTGAGCGCGAGCCCAGGAAACGACCAGAACTTCACCACGAGCTGTGAGCTATCGCTCAAGGCCTCGCCTGAACGGACCCGAGCCCCGGCCCCGTTGTACGGAACGAGGCCATCTGTCATGGCCTGTACGGGAGTTGACCGAAGGACGGGAACACAACGCATGCGGGTGCTGCTCATCGAGGACGACGACACCATCGCCGAGCCACTGGCCGAGGGGCTCTCCCGTTACGGCCTGGGCGTGGAACGCGTCGCCACCGGAGGTGCCGCGCTCGACCGGTCCTTCGGGGACATCGTGCTGCTGGATCTCGGGCTGCCGGACATGGACGGCATCGACGTCTGCCGCCGCATCCGGCAGGTCTCGGACGTTCCGATCATCATGCTGACCGCCCGGGGTGCGGAGGCGGACCGGGTCGTGGGCCTGGAGATGGGGGCCGACGACTATCTGGCGAAACCTTTCAGCATGCGGGAGCTCATTGCCCGGATCCGTGCGGTCACCCGCCGTACCGCTCCCCCGCCGGCCGCGGCGGCGCCCTCCGGGCCACCGCACAACGAAGGGCAGCCGGCCGGCCCGCAGGCGCTCGGCGCCCTCGTGGTGGACCGGCGTACACGCCAGGCCTGGGTGGCGGACGCCCTGGTGGCCCTGTCGCCCAAGGAGTTCGACCTGCTGGCCCTGCTCGCCGAGGACCCGGGTGCGGTGTACTCCCGCCGGCAGATCATCGACGAGGTGTGGGACCCGCACTTCCACGGCCCGACCAAGACGCTCGACGTCCATGTGGCGGCCCTGCGGCGCAAACTGGGCGACCCGGGCTGGATCCACACCGTCCGGGGCGTGGGATTCCGCCTCGTCGTCCCCGCGACGTCATGATCCGGCGCCTGCTGCTGAGCCATCTGACACTGGCCCTGCTGGTCCTGCTCTGTCTGGAGGTACCCCTGGGCTTCCTCTACAGCCGGTCCGAGGAGCAGCGTGTCACCCGGACCGCCGAGGACGAGGCGGACGAACTCGCGGCCTTCGCGGCCGTCTCGTTCGAGAGCGCCCCGGCCGGGGTCCGGTCCGAAGCCCTCGACCGGCGCGTCGCACACTGTGCCCGGCGGGTGGGCGGGGAGGTGTTCGTCTTCGACGCGGAGGGCCGGCTCCGGGCCGGGTCGCGCCCGCTGTCGCCGGCCGAGGCCCGGGACATGGCCGGCCGGCGGGAAGTGCGGACGGCGTTGCGGGGAGAGGCCGCGATCGACGTACTGACCGGGGCGGGCGGCGGTGTGCGTGTACTGTCGGCCGCCGCCCCGGTGCCGCTCGGCTCCTCGTACTTCGGTGCCGTACGCGTCACGCTCTCCACCGGTCCGGTGCGGCGCCGGGTGCACGGCGTGTGGCTGACGCTGGCGCTGGTCGGTGTGGTCACGCTGACCGCGGTGGCCGGGGTGGCGTTCGCCCTGGCCCGCTGGACGAGCCGGCCCATTCTCGAACTGGAGCGGGCCACGGCCCGTCTCGCGGAGGGTGATCTGTCGGTCCGGGCGACCCTGGCCACCTCGACGGGGCCGCCGGAGGTGCGCAGGCTGGCGGTCACGTTCAACGAGACGGCCGCACGGCTGGAGCATGTGGTGGAGTCCCAGCGGGCGTTCGCCGGCGAGGCGTCCCACCAGCTCAAGACACCGCTGGCGGCGCTGCGGCTGAGGCTGGACAACCTGGAGCCGGACGTGGCCGACCACGCCAGGGCCGGTCTCACGGCCGCGATGACCGAGACGGAGAGGCTGGCCCGGATGGTGGAGGGGCTGCTCGCCATGGCCCGCCTGGACGAGCGGGCCGTCGCCCGCGAACCGGTCGACCTGGACCGTGTCGCCCTCGACCGCGTCCACACCTGGGCTCCCCTGTTCGAGGAGCGGGGCTGCCGGCTGGCGCTCGGGGTCGAGACCGTGGGTCACGCACTCGCCGTACCGGGCGCCGTGGAACAGATCCTGGACAATCTGCTGTCCAACGCACTGCGTGTGTCCCGGCCCGGTGCGGTGGTGCTGGTGGACCGCCGGCTCCCCCGTCCGGCGCGCCGGTCGGCCCGCGAACTCCGCTCCGGCTGGGCGGAATTGCATGTCATCGACGAAGGGCCGGGGATGCCTCCCGAGCAGCGCGCCCGGGCCTTCGACCGGTTCTGGCGGGCTCCCGGCGCACCGGTCGGCGGCACCGGTCTCGGTCTGGCACTGGTGCAGCGGCTCGCCGTGGCCGGCGGCGGGCATGCCGCGCTGGAGGAGGCCGCGGGGGGTGGTATCGACGCGGTGGTGCGGCTGCCCTCGGTCCCCTCGCGCGGGGGGTCGGGCCCGGCGGCCGGGCTGATGGAGGGGCTGCTGCAGTGGCCGGTCAGAAGGGCCGTCGGCGCGGCCCGTCCCCGGCTGCGCACCAGAGCCCACACCGCAAGTCCCCCTGCCTCCACGTCCACCCACACCGCAAGTCCCCGGGCCTCCACGTCCACCCCCGCCCCGGCCGCCTCTGCCTCTGCCGCTACTTCCGCCTCCGCCTCCACGGACTCTCCACACCGCCGTCGCAGAACGCACCCTTCCCCGTAGGCGCCGCGACGCAACCACCGCCGCCTCCCCACCCTCCTCCTCTCTGCGAGGGGACAACAACGGAGCAGCGAGGAACAGCCGATGGACGAGACCCGGGGGAACGGGACGGCAGCGGGCGGGAACGTACCGGCGAACGGCGGGGGAACGACCCGTCGCCGGGTTCTGGGCGGGGCCGCGGCCGCCCTGTCCGGAGCACTCGTCGCGGGCGTCTCGGGCGCCCGGTCGGCGAGCCCCGCGTCCGGGACGACGGCCGCCGCGGCGGGAGCGGCCGGGGCGGGCCGCCCGCCTCGCGCCGGGGACTGGGCGGCGCTGGGCCGCGGGCTGGACGGCACGCTGGTGCGCCCTGGTGACCGTGACTATGACGCGGCGCGGACGCTGTTCAACCCCCGGTTCGACGCGGTGCGGCCGGCCGGGATCGCGTACTGCGCCCGGCCGGAGGACGTGAGCGAGTGCCTCGCGTTCGCCCGACGCCACCAGGTGCCGGTCGCGGTGCGCAGCGGCGGCCACTCGTACGCGGGCTGGTCGTCCGGTCCGGGCCTGATCGTCGACGTGCAGAGAATGGCGTCCGTCTCGCTGACCGGGGGCACCGCGAGCATCGGCGCCGGCGCCAAACTCATCGACGTCTACGCCCGGTTGACCGCCCGGGGCAGGACCGTCCCGGCCGGATCGTGCCCCACGGTCGGCGTCGCGGGACTCGCGCTCGGCGGTGGCATCGGCGTGGTCAGCCGGGCGTACGGACTGACCAGTGACAGCGTGACCGGCGCCAGGATCGTGACCGCGGACGGACGCGTCCGGGACGTCGACGCGCGGCGGGACCCCGATCTCTTCTGGGCGCTGCGGGGCGGTGGCAACGCGCAGTTCGGTGTGGTCACCGACCTGCGCATGCGCACCCACGCGGCACCCGAGTGCACCACGTTCTTCCTGAGCTGGCCGTGGTCGAAGGCGGCCGCCGTGGTACGCGAGTGGCAGCGCTGGGCGCCGACCGCGCCCGACGCGATCTGGGCCAACCTGCATCTGGCCGCTCCGGTCGGCGGAAGGCCCGGTTCGGTCCGGGTCGGCGGTCTCGCCCTCACGGGCCGGAAGGACCTGGAGAACCGCCTGGACCGGCTCGCCGACGCGATCGGTGCGGCGCCCAGGTCGGAGTCGGTGCGCACGCGCCCCTTCATGGACGCGATGAAGGTGATGGGCGGCGTCTCGGGTTTCACCCTCGCCCAGTCGCACCAGAAGGGCACCCTGCCGGGCCGCGACCCGCAGGGCCGGGTGGCGCGCGAGTCGTACGCGGCCCGCTCGGACTTCTACACGCGCCCCGTCCCGGCCGACGGGATCAAGGCGCTGATCGCGCGCGTGGAGCAGCTGGCCAGGCTCAGTGGTGGCGGGGCGGGGAGCATCGCCCTGGACGCGATGGGCGGCGCGGTGAACCGGGTACGGCCCGCCGACACGGCGTTCGTGCACCGCAACGCGCTGTTCCTGGCGCAGTACATCGTCTCCTGGCCCGACCGGGCGGCCGCCGCGACGGTGGCCCGGCACCGGGCGTGGCTCGACGGCACGCACGCGGCGATGCGCCCCTGGGCCAGTGGGCAGGCGTACCAGAACTACACGGACCCGGCCCTGCGGGACTGGCGGCGGGCCTATTTCGGGGCGAACATCGACCGCCTGGCCAAGGTGAAGGCGGCCTACGACCCGGGCCGGCTCTTCCGCCACCCGCAGTCGTTCTGACGGCTTGATGCCCGGCGGCGCTTCCGGGGGCACCCGCCGTCGTAACGACCAGCCCGGGCCCGCCCCGCCACAGGCCCGCGGCAGCCCGAGCCCGTGGCAGCCGCGCCCGTGGCAGCCCGCGCCTGGGGCGGGGCGGACATCAGCGTTGGGTCAGTGCCCGCAGCGCGAGGTTGAGTTCCAGGACGTTCACCCGGGGCTCACCCATGAAGCCGAGCGTCCGGCCCTCTGTGTGGGCGTCGACCAGCCGCTCCACCTGGTCCGCCCGAAGGTGGTTCCGCTCGGCGACCCGGGGCGTCTGGAGCCGCGCGTACTCCGGGGAGATGTGCGGGTCCAGGCCGGAGCCGGAGGAGGTGACGGCGTCGGCCGGCACGTCCTCGGGCCTGACCGTGTGGGTGACGGTGGAGTTGTCCCTGACGACGGCGGCCTTGGCGTCCTTGACCCACTGGATGAGCTCGGCGTTGTCGCCGGAGCGGTTGGTGGCCCCGGAGACGATGAGCTGGTACTGGGTGTTGACGCTGTTGGTGCCGAGGCCGCCCGCCGGGCGCGGCTGGAACCACCTCAGGTCGGGGCCCGGTGTCTGTTCACCGGCGGTGGGCGGCAGGTCGTAGCGCTGGCCTGTCAGTGCGGAGCCGACGACCTCGCCACTCGGGTCCCTGATCTCGGAGCCGTTGGCCTTGTCGTGGAACAGGCCCTGGGCGATGCCGGTGACGGCGAGCGGGTACAGCACGCCGCACACGAGGGTGAGGACGAGCAGGGCCCGCAGCCCGGCCCCGAGGAGCCGTGCGGTGTGGGGTACGGAGTGGTTCATGGTGTCGTCACCCGATGCCAGGGAGGAGGGAGAGGAGGAGGTCGATGAGCTTGATGCCGATGAACGGGGCGATCAGACCGCCGAGCCCGTAGATCGTCAGATTGCGGCGGAGCATCCGGTCGGCGCTCGACGGCCGGTACCGGACGCCCTTGAGGGCGAGGGGCACCAGCGCGACGATGACCAGCGCGTTGAAGATCACGGCCGACAGGATCGCGGACCCGGGCGAGGCCAGGTTCATGATGTTGAGCTTGTCCAGGCCGGGGTGGGCGACGGCGAACATCGCGGGGATGACGGCGAAGTACTTCGCCACGTCGTTGGCGATCGAGAAGGTGGTCAGCGCGCCGCGGGTGATGAGGAGTTGCTTGCCGATCTCGACGATCTCGATCAGCTTGGTCGGGTTGGAGTCGAGGTCGACCATGTTCCCGGCCTCCTTGGCGGCCGAGGTACCGGTGTTCATGGCCACACCGACGTCGGCCTGGGCGAGGGCGGGGGCGTCGTTCGTGCCGTCGCCGGTCATCGCGACGAGCTTGCCGCCGGCCTGTTCCCGCTTGATCAGCGCCATCTTGTCCTCGGGCGTGGCCTCGGCGAGGAAGTCGTCGACACCGGCCTCGTCCGCGATGGCCCTGGCCGTCAGCGGATTGTCACCGGTGATCATGACGGTTTTGATGCCCATGCGGCGCAGCTCATCGAACCGCTCCCGCATGCCCTCCTTGACGACGTCCTTGAGGTGGACGACACCCAGGACCCGCGCGCCCCGGTCGTCGGCCACGGCCACCAGCAGCGGCGTGCCGCCGGCCTCGGCGATCCGGTCCGTGAGCGCCTGCGCGTCCTCGCCGACACGGCCGCCCCGTTCCCTCACCCAGGCGACGACCGAACCGGTCGCGCCCTTGCGGATCTCGCGTCCGCCGGCGTCCACACCCGACATACGGGTCTGGGCGGTGAAGGCGATCCACTCGGCGTCCGCCAGTTCGCCCCGGTGACGCTCGCGCAGGCCGTACTTCTCCTTGGCCAGCACGACGACGGAACGGCCCTCGGGGGTCTCGTCGGCGAGTGAGGAGAGCTGTGCGGCGTCGGCGACTTCGGCGGCGGTGGTGCCGGGCACGGGTACGAACTCCGCGGCCTGCCGGTTGCCGAGGGTGATGGTGCCGGTCTTGTCGAGGAGCAGGGTGGACACATCCCCGGCGGCTTCCACCGCCCGGCCGGACATGGCGAGGACGTTGCGCTGGACGAGCCGGTCCATGCCCGCGATGCCGATGGCGGAGAGCAGCGCCCCGATGGTGGTGGGGATCAGGCAGACCAGCAGCGCGATCAGCACGATCATGGTCTGCGGCGCGCCCGCGTGGACCGCGAACGGCTGCAGGGTGACGACCGCCAGCAGGAAGACGACGGTCAGCGAGGCGAGCAGGATGTTGAGCGCGATCTCGTTGGGCGTCTTCTGCCGGGCGGAACCCTCGACCAGGTTGATCATCCGGTCGATGAACGTCTCACCCGGCTCGGTCGTGATCCTGACGACGATCCGGTCGGAGAGCACTTTCGTACCGCCGGTGACCGCGGACCGGTCCCCGCCGGACTCGCGGATCACCGGCGCGGATTCGCCCGTGACGGCGGACTCGTCGACGGACGCGACGCCCTCGACGACGTCCCCGTCACCGGGGATGACATCACCGGCCTCACAGACCACCAGGTCGCCGATGCGCAGTCCGGTGCCGGGCACCCGCTCCTCGGTCCCTTCCGTGATCCGCCGTGCCACCGTGTCGCTCTTGGCCTTGCGCAGGGTGTCCGCCTGGGCCTTGCCGCGGCCCTCGGCGACCGCCTCCGCGAGGTTGGCGAAGACGACGGTGAGCCACAGCCACGCCGCGATCGTCCAGCCGAACCGGTCACCGGGATCGGCGAGGGCGAACACGGTCGTCAGTACGGAGCCGATCTCGACGACGAACATGACGGGCGACTTGACCATCACCCGGGGGTCGAGCTTGCGGAACGCGTCCGGCAGCGCCTTCACGAGCTGTCCGGGGTCGAACAGGCCTCCTCCGGCCCGTCCGCCGCCGGGCCCCCGGCCGGTGGGGGCGTCGCGGTGCGGCGCGCGGTTCGCGGTGCGCGTGGCGGTGGGCACGGGGTTCCTCTGCTTCGTCACTTCGGTGGTCATGACGCCAGTCCTTCGGCGAGCGGGCCCAGCGCCAGGGCCGGGAAGTAGGTCAGACCCGTGATGATCGTGATGGAGCCGACCAGCAGGCCTGTGAAAAGGGGCTTTTCGGTGCGCAGGGTGCCCGCGGTCCTCGGAACGGGTGTCTGTCCGGCGAGCGAGCCGGCCAGGGCCAGGACGAACACCATGGGCACGAACCGCCCGAGCAGCATCGCCAGGCCGAGCGTGGTGTTGAACCACTGTGTGTCTGCGTTCAGACCGGCGAAGGCGGAGCCGTTGTTGTTGGCTCCGGAGGTGTAGGCGTAGAGGATTTCGGAGAAGCCGTGGGCGCCGGAGTTGGTCATGGAGTTCGGCGGGGTGGGCAGGGCCGTGGCGGCGGCGGTGAAGCCGAGCACCAGAGCCGGGGTGACGAGGATGTAGCAGGCGGCGAACTTGATCTCGCGGGCGCCGATCTTCTTGCCCAGGTACTCGGGTGTACGGCCGACCATGAGGCCGGCGATGAACACCGCGACGACCGCCATGATCAGCATGCCGTAGAGGCCGGAGCCGACGCCGCCCGGCGCGATCTCGCCCAGCTGCATGCCCAGCATGGTGATGCCGCCGCCGAAGCCGGTGAAGGAGGAGTGGAAGGAGTTGACCGCGCCGGTGGACGTCAGGGTGGTCGCCACGGCGAAGAGGGAGGAGCCGCCGATCCCGAAGCGGGTCTCCTTGCCCTCCGTCGCTCCGCCGGCGAGGTCGAACGCCGGGCCGCCGTGGTGGAACTCGGTCCACATCATCAGCCCGGTGAAGAGCAGCCAGATGGCGGCCATGGTGCCGAGGATCGCGTGGCCCTGCTTGATGCTGCCGACCATCCGCCCGAAGGTGCGGGTGAGGGCGAAGGGGATGACGAGGATCAGGAAGATCTCGAAGAGGTTGGAGAAGGGGGTGGGGTTCTCGAAGGGATGGGCGGAGTTGGCGTTGAAGTAGCCGCCTCCATTGGTGCCCAGTTCCTTGATGACCTCCTGGGAGGCCACCGCGCCGCCGTTCCACTGCTGGGTGCCGCCCGTGAACTGCCCGACCTCGTGGATGCCTGAGAAGTTCTGGATGACACCGCAGGAGACCAGGACGAGTGCTCCGATCACCGAGATCGGCAGCAGGATCCGCACCACACCGCGGACCAGGTCGGCCCAGAAGTTGCCGAGCTCGCCGGTGCGCGACCCGGCGAAGCCGCGTACGAGCGCCACGGCCACGGCCATGCCGACGGCGGCGGAGACGAAGTTCTGCACGGCGAGGCCACCGGTCTGCACGAGGTGGCCCATGGCCTGCTCGCCGGAGTACGACTGCCAGTTGGTGTTGGCGACGAAGGACGCGGCGGTGTTGAACGCCTGGTCCGGGTCGATGGAAGCGAAGCCGAGCGAGCCGGGCAGCGAGCCCTGGAGCCGCTGGAGGGCGTAGAGGAAGAGGACACCCGCCAGCGAGAAGGCGAGGACCCCGCGCAGGTAGGCGGGCCAGCGCATCCCCACGGTGGGATCGGCGCCGATGGCCCGGTGGATCCACCGCTCCACCCGCAGATGGTTCTCGGAGGAGTAGACCCTGGCCATGTACTCGCCGAGGGGGCGGTGCACGAGGCCGAGGGCGGTGATCAGTGCGAGGAGCTGGAGCACACCAGCGAGGACGGGACTCATGCCGGGCTCAGAACCTCTCCGGCTTGAGGAGGGCGAGGACGAGATAGCCCAGCAGGGAGACGGCCACGATCAGGCCGACGATGTTCTCGGCGGTCACAGCTTCGTCACCCCCTTGGCGATGAGGGCCACCAGCGCGAACACGGCGAGAGTGACGACGACGAAGGCCACGTCGGCCATCGTGAGCTCCTGGAATGACGTGCGGATTGTCGGACTGAACGAGGAAATCGCCTCTCGGCCGTCCCCCGGCCCGCGTTGACGACCCCCTGACGACCCTCCGTGCCGTCTTGACGCATCTCCTACGCGACCGCGGGACCTGCGCCTTCGCACGACGGAGGGGCCCGGAATCGACCCGGGCCCCTCCGTCGTGCGACGCGGTCAGAGACCGACGTCCCTGCCGCGGATGTCCTCCAGCGACTCTCGCCGTACGAGCAGCCTGGCACCGCCGTCGGCGACCGCGATCACCGGTGGTCGGCCGACGAGGTTGTAGCCGGAAGCCATGGACAGGTGGTAGGCGCCGGCGACCGGCACGGCGAGCAGATCCCCGGCGTGGATGTCGCCGGGCAGCTCGGCGCCGGCCGCGAGCACGTCGCCGGCCTCGCAGTGCCGCCCCACGACGTCGGCCCTGAGGGGCGCGGCGGTCGACGGGCGGCCGACGAGACGTGGCGCGTAGCGCACGCCGTACAGCGCGGGCCTTGGGTTGTCGCTCATGCCCCCGTCCACGGCGACGAAGGTGCGCTCGCCGGTGCGTTTGACGGCCAGCACGCGGTAGAGCGCCACCCCGGCGGGGCCGACGACCGCGCGCCCGGGTTCGATGAGCAGGCGGGGTACCGGAAGGTGCGCGGCGGTGCAGCTCTCCAGGAGTTCACCGCGCAGGGTACGGGCCAGGGTGGGGATGTCGAGGGCCGGTTCGCCCGGACGGTAGGCGATGCCGTGTCCGCCGCCCAGATCCAGTTCGGGCAGGACGACGCCGTGGCTGTCGCGGAGCCGGGCCATCAGCCCCACCATCCGCCGCACCGCCGTCACGTACGGTTTGACCGAGGTGATCTGCGAGCCGATGTGGCAGTGCAGGCCGGTCAGTTCGAGACCGGGCTGGCCGAGGACGCGGACGAGGGCGTGCTGGGCGTATCCGTCGGTGATCGTCAGGCCGAATTTCTGGTCCGGTGTCCCGGTGCGGATCTTCTCGTGCCCGCCCGCCGTGACACCGGGGACCACCCGGATCATCACCTTCTGATGCCCGTCGGGACCGACGGCGGCGGCGAGCCGGGCGATCTCCGACGGACTGTCGATGACGATGCGCCCGACGCCGAGGCGGAGGGCGGTGGCGATGTCGCGGGGGGACTTGGCGTTGCCGTGCAGCACGATGTTCTCGGGCGGGAACCCGGCGGTGACGGCGAGTTCCAGCTCGCCCGCCGAACAGACGTCGAGGCCGAGCCCCTCTTCGTCCACCCAGTGCGCCATCGCCCGGCAGAGGAACGCCTTGGCGGCGTAGAGGACTTCGGCCTCGGGGAAGGCGTTGCGGTAGACGCGGCAGCGGGCGCGGACGTCGTCCTCGTCGAGGACGTAGACCGGCGTGTCGAACCGGTCGGCGATCTCGTCCAGCGCGACGCCGCCCACCGCGAGGCCGCCGTGCGGGAGGCGGGTGGTGGTGGCGGGCCAGACGGCGAGGTCGTCGTCACCGGGTGCGGCCGGGGGGACGGCCGGCAGGTCCAGCGTGGTCACGGGCGGTCCTTCCGGCCGGTCGACAGGGCGAGTGCGGCGACGGCGGCCACCGCCGTGGTGAGCCGTACGGCCCCGGGCCGTTGTTGCCCGTCCCGGGGGCCCGGGGAACGCGGGGGTAGGGCCGCGGGGGCGGTGGGGGGAATGAGGCCGGCGGAGGCGGTGGCAGGGGTGTATGCGGCCGGGGCGGAGAACCGCGGGTCGACCGTGACGCTGATGACGCCCAGTGGTGCGGTGAGCGAGTTCAGGGCGTGCCCGGCGAGCCTGATCCAGGGCTGGTCGAGGCCGAGCGCGGCGGTCAGCCGGTGCTCGGTGGTGAAGCCGACGGCGGTCCGGCCTCCGGTTGGTGTGCGGAACAGGCGTAACGCGAACCCTCGACGTCCCGGCCGGACGGGTACGTAGAGCGGTCCGGCCGGGCCGGGTTCTGAGGGCTCCGGGTCTTCACCGCACAGGAGTTCGATCATGGGTTCCTCCTGGAGGATCCACGGGATGCGGGGCCCCGGCCGCGGGGAGGCGATCGGGGCGTGGCTGTCGAAGGTATGCCCGCCCCGCACGGCGCTCTCTGTCCCCTGACGCGACACTGACGGGATCCCGGCGCCCGTTGACGGCATGCTGACGCCGTGTCCCGGGCCGCCGGCACATGCGCCGGCGGCGGTGCGGGCCCGCCTCGGGCCGCACCGCCGCCGACTCCCTCCCGCTCCTTCCCCCGCCCCGGTGCCCGTGACGTGAGGGGACGGCCGGGGGCAGTGCGCGGGTCCGGGGCGCTTCTTAGTCCTTGACCTCCTTGTTGACGGCCGCCGGGGAGTCGTAGTCCTTCTCCGGCATCGCCTTCAGCGCGTCCATGATCTTCTTGTCGGCGCCGTGCTTCTCCGCCTGCTTCACGATGTCCGACTTGGAGGCGGGGTAGTGCACACCGCCCAGGGCCTTCTGCATCTCAATGGGGTTGACTGCCATGCGGCAGCCCTACCCCGGGGGCCGGATCCCCCGGTCGCGCGGGCCGCCGATACGACCCGATCAGGGCATGGGTGGCGGCCGAGCGGCTCACGGATGCCACCTCCAGTCGGTGATCTCGGGCGGGTCGATGCCCGTACGGCGCAGTTCGGCGCGCAGTCGGTCGCGGTGGTGGGCGTAGGCGGTGGCGAGGTCCCCGGTGACCGCCGAGCGGCCGCGGAGGTGGCGGAGCGCGGTGATGGCGAGGTCGTGGCGGGACACGCCGTTGCTCGCGAGCAGGTCGTACGGAGTGGTGGTGGTGCCCTCCTCGACATAACCGCGCACGTGGAAGCGTTCGGGGCCGGGCCGGCCGTGCAGGAGTTGGTGAACCGCCGCGGGGTAGCCGTGGAAGTCGAACACCACGGGTGTGTCCGCTCCGAACAGGTCACGGAAGTCGCTTTCGGACATGCCGTGGGGGTGCCGGTCCGGCGGCGCGAGCGCGCAGAGGTCCACGACGTTGACGACGCGGATGCGGGCGTCGGGCAGGTCGGTGCGGAGCAGTTGGGCGGCTGCGAGGGTCTCGACCGTGGGGATGCCTCCCGAGCAGGCGAGGACGAGTTCGGGGTCGGCGCCGTCGTGGGTGGACGCCCAGGGCCAGACGGACGCGCCTGCCTCGCAGTGCCGGCGGGCGTCGTCGAGGCCGAGCCACTGGGCTGCCGTGTGTTTGCCCGCCACGACGAGGTTGATCCTGCCGGTGTCGGCGAGCAGGCGCTCCATGGTCACCAGCAGGGTGTTGGCGTCCGGGGGCAGGTAGACGCCGGTGACGGTGTTCTTCTTGGTGAGGAGGTTGTTGATGAAGCCGGGGCCCTGATGGCTGTAGCCGTTGTGTTCCTGGCGCCAGCCCTCGCTCGTCAGCAGATACGTCAGGCTGCTGACCGGGGTGCGCCAGTCGACCTCGCGGGACATCTTCAGCCACTTGGCGTACTGGTTGAGCATGCTGTCCACGACCGAGGCGAACGCCTCGTACGTCGGGAAGAGGCCGTGGCGGCCGGTCTGCAGGTATCCCTGCAGCCAGCCCTGGCAGTTGTGCTCCGACAGGACCTCCATGACGCGCCCGTCGGGGGCGAGGTCCTCGGCGTACTCGTCCACGGGCCACACGAAGGCGCGGCCGGTCGCGCCGAGGACGCTGTCGAGCCGGTTGGAGGCGAGTTCGTCCGGGGACACGATGCGGAAGTCGCGACTGCCCCGCGTCCGGTGCATGATCTCCGTCAGCCAGGCCGCGAGGACCCGGTTCGGACTCGCCGCCGAGGTACCGGGTCCGGCCTGTACGTCCACGGCGTACGGCTCGAGCGGGGGGAGGTCCAGCGGACGGCGCAGCCGGCCGCCGTCGCCCGCGGGCTGCATGCCGATGCGCCGTTCGCCCCGCGGACAGACGGCGAGCACGTCGGGCCGGGGCCGGCCTTCGTCGTCGAAGAGTTCGCCGGGCTCGTAGGAGCGGAGCCAGTCCTCCAGCGCCTTCAGCTGTTCGGGGTCGTGGTGCACCCCGTCGAGCGGCACCTGGTGCGCGTGGAACGTCCCCTCGATGCGCCTGCCCCCGACTGCCGCGGGGGCGCCCTGGCCCTTGAGACTGCGCAGCACGATCATCGGCCAGGCCGGCCGTTCGGGTGCCTCGCCTCCGCGGGCGCGGGCCTGGATGCCGGTGATGGCGGCATGGGCGTCGAGCACGGCGTCCGCCAGGGCGTCGCCGTGGCCGGCCCGCGGGTCGGTCATGTCCACGATGCGGGGCGCCCAGCCGTGGCCGCGGAACAGCGCCGTCAGTTCCTCGTCGGACATGGCGGCGAACAGCGTCGGCGAGGAGATCTTGTAGCCGTTGAGGTGGAGGAACGGAAGCACCGCCCCGCTCGTGGCGGGGTCGAGGAACTTCGTCGAGTGCCAGGCCGCGGCGGTCGGTCCCGTCTCTGCCTCGCCGTCTCCGACGATGCACGCCACGAGGCGTTCCGGAGCGTCCAGGGCGGCGCCGAACGCGGTGGACAGGGCGTAGCCGAGCTCGCCGCCCTCGTGGAGGGTGCCGGGCAGGGCGGGTGAGAGGTGGCTGGGGAAGCCGTCGGGCGCGCAGTACCGGCGGGCCAGTTCGCGCAGTCCCGAGCCGTCTCTGGACAGGGCCGGGTCGTAGTGCTCGTGGGTGCCCTCGAGCCACAGGTTCGCGTGGTTGGCGGGGGCGCCGTGCCCGGGTCCGGTGACCAGGAGGACATCGGCGTCACGCTCGCGGACGAGTGTGTTGAGGGCGGCGTACACCATGGTGATGCCGGGGCACGAGCCCCAGTGCCCGAGCAGCCTCGGTTTGAGGTGTTCGGGCCGCAGCGGCTCCCGCAGCAGCACATTGTCCTGGAGGAAGATCAGTACGGCGGCCACGTAGTCGGCGGCCCGCCGGTAGACGCGCGTTCCGTCGCGCTCATCGCCCATGGATCGTCGTCCGCCTTCGCTCAGCTGGGGGGTGCGCCCAGCGGGTTCGCCGCCAGGGCCGTGCCGTGGAGATTGGCCGCCATGGCACGGCCCGTCTTGTGGGACCAGTCGTGGCCCCGTTCGTCGTCGAGGTAGTCCGGGCCCGCCCCCGGCCCGAGGTGCCAGTACGTCCACGCCTGGCCGGGGACGGTGTGGCCGATGTCGCCGAGGGCGCCCGAGATCTCGCTGATGACGTGGTGGGCGCCGTCCTCGTTGCCGGTGACGACGACGCCCGCGACCCGGTCGTAGGCCACGGGCCGGCCGTCGTCGTCCGTCTCGGAGAGCATCGCGTCCATCCGTTCCAGCACGCGCTGGGCGACGGAGGAAGGCCGGCCCAGCCAGGTCGGTGAGGCCATCACCAGGATCTGCGACTCCAGCAGCATGCGGTGGACGTCGGGCCACTCGTCCCCCGGCCCCGCGTCGCTGGTGACGCCGGGCTTGATGTCCAGGTCGACCGCACGCACGAAGTCGGTCTCCACGCCGTACGCCTCGAGCTGACGGGCGACGACCTGGGCCAGTGCGTGGGTGTTGGAGGGTTCCGGGGACTTCTTGAGCGTG
Source organism: Streptomyces sp. STAM6 (assembly GCF_054963715.1). Taxonomy (NCBI): domain Bacteria; kingdom Bacillati; phylum Actinomycetota; class Actinomycetes; order Kitasatosporales; family Streptomycetaceae; genus Streptomyces; species Streptomyces sp. STAM6. The sequence continues at coordinate 72,519 of NZ_JBUEFZ010000023.1, forward strand.
CAGTTGATCACCAGTGCCTTCATGCGGGGACCGGTACCCGCTCGTCGCGAAGACAAGGCCCCGCCCCGGGTCCGTCCGGGTGAACCGGAACCCCATACGAGCCCTCCCCAAGGACACCCCCGGCCGCTCGCCCCGTCGGACGCCCGGGTGCTGGGCGCGTTCGGCATGTCCTACCTCGCCGTGGACGACGTCGACGCCTACGTCGAGCGCATCCGGCCGCTCGTCAGCGTCACCAAGGAGGTGACGCACGAGGGCCGGCGGATCCTCTACTTCACCGACCCGAACGGCTGCGTGATCGGCGTCAACCAGAAGCAGACGTGGTGAAAGCCGTCCGGGCGGACCGGAAACCGGTCCGCCCGGACAGGGGGACGCCCAGGCCCGGGATGCTCGGCCCCCGGGGGTGACAGCCGATCGGGTCAGTTGCCGGCGACCAGGTCGTGCGGCGGCACGGTCACCGTGCGCGCGCCGGGCTTGCCACCCAGGACGATCTTCCGCAGCGCGCTGTTGTTGGTCAGGTCCGTCTCCTTGAGCCGCTTCTCGGGGTTGGCAAGGACCTGGATGTAGTACGTGCCGTTCGGCACCTTGGTGATGTCGAAGGACTGTCCCGGCAGGTCCTGGGTGTAGGTGTCGCCGGACCCGACGTCGAGGACCTCCCGGACGGAGATGGAGTTCTCCTGACCGCATGCCGTGGACAGGTCGGTGTTGTCCGGCTGCCAGTTCGCGTTCTTCACCGTGTAGTCGACCGCGTCGGTGTTGGCCAGGCAGAACGCCTCCTTGCCGCTGCGCACCGCCTCCTTCTGGTCGGCCTTGAGGAGCCGGTAGCTGGCGAAGTCGGTGAAGTGCCAGTGCTCGTGGCCCGGACGCGGGTCCCACTCCATGGTGCCGGTCGGGGTGTGGCCGACCTGCTTGCCCTTGCTGTCGTAGAAGTACTGGTAGGCGTCCATCTTCGCCTTGCCTGGCGTGCGGAAGCCGTCGACGACGAGCTGGGCGGGGCCGGCGTTCCACACATTGGCGCTGAAGGCCAGGTAGTCCTTGCCCGGCGAGGTGCCGTCGCCCCGGTTGACGTTGATGCCGTAGGCCGGCAGCGAACGCAGGTCGGGCTTGGGGACGTCCGGCACGCTCGGCTTGCCCGTCGGCCGCTGCGCGTGGGGCTTGACGGCGGGCGCCTTGCGGGAGCCGTCCGTCTGCCCTGTCCCGTCACCGATGCGCGCCGCCTTCAGACCGGCTCTCCTGACGGCCCACGGCAGGGCGGGCGGTGCGGGCGTGTAGGGACCGTGCCCGACGTTGTACGAGGGACCCGCGCCGCTCGTCGCCGCGGCGGGGGGCAGCGCCGGCGCGGATCCGGGTGCGGGGACGGCCGCCGCCCCGTGACCGGAGTGCCCTGCCGCGTGGGACCCGTGCCCCCGCGCCGCGGACGCCTCGGCGCTCCGCCCCTCCTCGCTGCGCTCGCGCACCGTCACCTTGATCGTCTGGGGCTTGTCCGCGATGCCGAACAGATCGCGGTAGCGCTTGTTGACCGACACCTTGGCGGTGTAGGTGCCCGGCTTGAGTACCACCGGATCGGAGTAGTAGCCGGCGTAGGTGTTGGAGGCCCAGCCGCCCTCGACGCCCCACACGGACCCGAGCGTGAACGGGTTGACGGGGCAGCTCTGCGGATACTTCGACGTGGCCGGGGCGTCGGGGCGCACCCGGCCGGAGGCGTTGTTGGGGCAGAACGGCTCCGCCTTGTCCAGCACCGTCCTGCCGGCCGCGTCGGTGAGCTTGATCTGCGCGAAGTCCGGCAGCCCGGAGAAGTCCTTCAGCAGCCCCTTCGGCAGGGGCTTGCTCACGGTCTTCTTCCCCTCACGGACGATCTGGGTGCCGACGATCGGGTCCTTGTAGGACTTGCGGGTCACCCTGATCTCGAAGGGCGCCTTCTCGGCGGTGACATAGGTGCCGAGGTCCAGGTAGACGCCGGGCGACTCCTTCCAGGAGTCGAGCGTCACGGTCGTGGAGGCGGCGATCAGACTGAGCTGTGGGGTGGTCGCGGTCTTCGTGCCGGTGTCGGGCGAAGCCGCGACGACGCCGAAGGTGACGGCGGCCGCCGCGCCGACGGCGATCGCCGAGCGCCAGGTGCGGGTCGGGGGAGGTGTGGTCATCGATCCTCGTTCCGAGTGCCAGGTACGGGTGCGTGCCAAGTGCCAAGTGCCGGGTACTGGGTGGGACGGTGGGTGAGCGGTGGGCTTCCCGCCGTTGAGAGGGGGCGGACGGCACCGTGGTTGTCTGTGCGGCCGCACGCCACTGATCGTTGACCGAAAACAGGTCGCAGCGGCCGGATCGGGGCGGTTTACGTTCACCCGTCGTGCCGCCGGATCTCCCGGGAAGTCGCCCGCACCTCCCCGCGCTGTCGATCAGCGCCTTACGATGCGCGTGCGATGCGCGTGCCGCGCACAGGGGGTGCCCGTCACATCCTCACCGGGGTGGGGGATCGAGGGCGCGCCCCGCTCCTCGACCGGGCCTTCGTCGACCACGCCTTCGCGTATGGTCGCGTTCACGGGCAGCGGCGGCGCGGCCGGGACGTGGCGGCCCGGGCCTGGACGCGACGGGTCGGCCTGGACCTGGGCGGCAACGCACCGGCCCTGGTGCTGCCCGACGCCCCGGCGGACACGTCTGGTTCGCCGGCCGAGGCGGCCACGGACAACGGGGGCCAGAGCTGTGCCGCTCCGGCCCGGGTCATCACGCGGACGGAGAACTACGAGGACACGGTCGAGGGGCCGGCCGCGGCGACGCGCTCCCGGTCGGCGGGCGTGACTTCGGTCCGCTGAACAGCCCTGACCGGCTGGAGCGGTACGACGGGCTCGTTCTCCTCGCCGCCGGCCGGACGGGCCGGGGGCTTGGCGACCGCCCCAGGCCCTGGCGGAGAGTGTCCGGACGGCCGGTCTGCCCCTTGGCCTCGCCCGGGTGTCCCGTCTCGACGCGGGAGAGGCCTGGCTCAACTGTCAAGAGACCTGGCTCAACTGCCGTCCGGTGCAGACGGCGGAGCTCCGCACGGGGGCCGGCGGGCATCCGGGCGCGGCACCGACCTGGGCACGCCGGCACTGCAGGAGTACCAGCGGCCCAGGACGGTCACGGTGCGGCTGGGGCGGGACCGGTTCAGAGCCTGACGGTCCAGCCGACGGTGGACCGCAGCGTCGCCGCGATCCGCGGGTCGCGCACCGACGGGGTGCGGTCCTCGACGGTGACGGACAGCCTGTGCGCGCGCAGGTCGAGCAGGAGGAGCGACAGCTCGGCCACACCGACCCGGGTGCGCCCGGCGAACCGCTTCAGCTCCTTGCCGTCGAGGTACCAGCGGGTCTTCAGCTGCCGCCCGTCCGGGCCGGTCAGCCGCGGCACGGCGACTTTGGCGGCCTCGTGCAGCCGGAGGGTCCGGCCGGTCGGGGTGAGGGCGGTGACGGGCTCGGCGTGCCGGTAGAAGCCGGCGATCATCGCCTCGACGCCGGGCAGGTTGAACGGCTTGCCGAGGGACCGCATCAGCGAGTCGTCCGTGGGCCTGCCCAGGCCGGTGACGTAGTAGCCGCCGCCCTCGTAGGCTCCGACGGTGCCGCCGTCGGGGGACGCCTCGCCCAGCCAGCGATACCACTTGGCCTGCCGGGCGGCCATGTCCCCGGCGGTCAGCGTGGAGATGTTCACATCGGCGGGCTCGGGGCCGGTGTAGCGCTCGTAGCCCGGGTAGTCGGGGTAGAAGTACTCGTCGGCCAGCTTGCCCAGCGAGTGGCCGGTCTCGTGGATCGCGACCTCACCGGACTTCTCGTTGCCCGCCGACGCGGTCGAGATGCCCTCGTATCCGAGGGTGGCGCTGGGCTCGTTGTATCCGGCGCCGCCGTATTTGGCGCTGTTGGCGAGGACGATCACAAGGTCGGCCTCGGGGGCCTTCGCCACGTATCCGTCGACCTTGTCCTGGTCGACGCAGAGCAGCCGCTCGATGCCGTCGCACCAGAAGTACGAGCCGAGGGCGGTGTCGCGGACGGTGTCGCGGTCCGGATCGCCGGATACGCCGGACTGGTTCGACACGGCGTCGACCGCCCACACGTTGAACAGGTTCCGGTACGTCGTGTACGGCTCGACGGCCGTGACCTTGGCCCACATTTCCCCGGCGTCCGTGCGGAAGCGGTCGAGCTCCGCGGCGGTGTAGCCGTCGCCGACGATGACGACGTCGAGCCGGTCCGGCGCGGGGCCGTTCCCGACGAGCCGGGTGACGTCGCCGTCGGCGGCCCGCTCGCTCTCCGAGAGCCGCGCCTGCGGCAGCCCCCGGCCGGCCTGGGGGACGTGCGTGTGGCCCGAGCCGGCGACCGCGCCGTGCTCGGGGCCGGGTATCTCCACCGGCACTTCGGTGGAGCGGGGGGCCGGCGCCCCGGTGCCGGCCGCGCTGCCGGGCGCGGCCGTGAGGATGACGGCGACGGCGGTGGCGGTGGCCACCCCGGCCGCCGCCCTGGCTCTGCGCAATGCTGGACGCACGGAATCCCCTTCACGGCAAGGAAGTTAAGCAACTCGGTAAATGAGATGAACGACGTGATTAAGTTAGGGGGAGGTACACGGACGCGCAATGTTCCGTGCGGTCCCAACGTCCGGCGCGTTAGCCTCCGTTGACGCGAGCAAGGGGATACCGATGGACGAACCGGCCGAGATCGGCCGCCGGGTGCGGCAACTGCGACAGGAACGCGGTCTGACACAACGCCGGCTGGCCGAACCGGAGTACACCCCCGCCTATGTCTCCACCCTGGAGTCGGGCAAGGTCCGCCCCTCCGAGGCCGCGTTGCGGTTCCTCGCCGAACGGCTCGGCACCTCGTACGAGGAGCTGGCCACCGGGCAGCCCGCCCACCTGGCGACCGAGCTCCGGCTCGCGCTGGCGGACGCGCGCCACGAACTCGCCACCGGCGCCGCGGACGAGGCCGCCGCCCGCTTCACCCGGCTCCTCACCGAAGCCGAGCGCCTCGGCCTGGCCCCCGAGTGCGCCGACGCCCACCTCGGCCTCGGCGAGTGCGTCCTGGAGTCGGGCGAACTGGAGGAGGCCCACCGCCACTTCGAGGCGGCGGAGCGGCTCCTGTCCGACCGCCCGCTCCCCCACCGCACCCGGGCGATCCGTGGCCGCGCCGTCGCCCATCTGCTCGCCGGGGAGCTGCGCTACGCCTGCTACCTCCTGGAGTCGGCGATCGACGAGCTCGGCGCCGGGGGCCTGGCCGACCCGGACACGCTGGTGCTGCTCTACACCGCGATCATCGGTCCGTACATCGACATGGGCGCCCACGCCCGCGCCGCGCACGCCGCCGAACTCGCCCTCGCGCTGGCACCGCGCGTCAGCGACCCGGCGCTGGTGGCCGGCATGCACCGGCAGGTGGCCCGTACGTTCCTCGGCGAGGGGCGCGCCGCGGACGCCGACGCGTCACTCGCCAAGGCCCAGTCGATCTACCAGCACCTCCAACTGGGCACCGGCCTCGCGCACTGTCACTGGATGCGCGGGTACGTCCGGGCCCAGAACGGCGAACTGGCCGACGCCGAGCGTGAACTGCGCACCGCGCGGGAGATGCTGACCGCCCGGCGCGCGCCGCTCTACACCGCCCAGGTCGAGGTGGAACTGGCCGATGTCCTCCGCCGCCTCGGACGGTACGAGGAGGCCGCCCGACTCCTGTGCGCGCTCCTGGAACTGGACGACCGGCACGGCGCCGTGCACGCGGGGGGCGCGCACCGGCTGCTCGGGCTCATCGCCGAGGAGCGCGGGGACGACGAGGCCGCCGAGGAGCACTACGTCCGCGCGCTCGCGCTGCTGGAGCGGAGCGGCGCCTCGGGCGACCTCGCCGATCTGTGCCGGCTGCTGGGCGACCTGCTCCGCCGCACCGGCCGCACGGAGGCGGCCCTGGACGTGTACCGCACGGGGCTGGGTCACCGGGTGACCCCGGGCACGACGACGCTGGGGCCCGCGCCGGCGGCGGCGGTTCCGCTGCCGGGCTTCCCCGGTGTGCCGGTGGTTCCGGGGCCGGCGCGGCGTCAGCCCCCGGGGACGACGACCGCACGGGCGGCCGGGCTGCCGTAGACGGCGTACGCGAGCCAGGTCGGGTCGCCGTCCCGTTCCCGCACGGCTTGCCGGGCCCGCAGGGACGCCTTGCTCAAGTCACTGCCGCGGTCGACCAGTTCCTCGTAGAAGGCCTCGGCGAAGGCCAGCGCGGCGTCCGAGCGCACGGGCCACAGCGTGCCGACGAACGCGCCGGCGCCCGAGCGCAGGAACTGCGTGCCCCACCCGAGGCTGGTGGCGAACCAGCCGATCTCCCCGGCGCTGCGGCACGCGTTGAAGAAGACCAGGGGCCGTGCGCCGCGCAGGGCACCCGAGTGCGTGGCGTAGGAGAGGTCGATCGGGTCGAAGGCGCCGTCCCGCATGGTCACGCTCGATCCCGCACCGGTGAAGGCGTTGTGGCAGGCGAAGTGCAGCAGTCCGGCGAAGCCGTCCTCGACGAGCGTGCCGACCGCGGCGCGGTCGGTGAGGACCCCGCCGTCCGCGACCCGGTCCCCCAGGACCCGCCGCACCGCGGCCACCTCCTGGTGCGCCTCGGGCGGCGATTCCGGAGGCACGACGAACGCCATGTTCGGCACGGACAGCTCCCGGACGCGCTCCTGGCCGAACGCGCGGCGCACGACGGGCAGCCACTCGGACAGGAACCCGGCCCCCTCACGCCCGCTGTCGAGGGGATACAGCAACTCCCAGGGGATCATGTCGTGTTCACCGAGGATGGTCATCGACGAGATGCGGTCCGCCTCGTCCCAGAACTGGCGGCGCACGGCGTCGGGCACCGCCGACGCCCACAGCTCGACGCCCAGGTTGCGCAGCCGGCGGCGGGCCGCGACGGGATCCACGGAGGGCCCCGCGGCCGCGGCCATGCGGCGCAGCTCGTCGTAGATGCGCTCGACGGTCTGCCGAGGGTCACCGGCCAGCAGCCGGAACGCCTCCGGTGCGTAGCAGGTCTCACTGATCAGCTGGAAGCTGTAGGCCCCGTCGGCGCCGCGCAGTACCTGCAGGGTCACCTCGCCGGGGTCGAAGGCGACCGTGGCGAGCGGTACGTCCCGCGGCGGGCCGCCCCTGGCCGGAGTGCCGGGCTGCACCGAGATCTGCACACGCAGCTCACCGAGGAACGAACCACCGTGGAAAGCCCGTACGGTCACGGTCCGCAGACCGCTCTGGGCGGTGCGCAGACCGAAGGTCAGTACGGCTGAGTCCTCGCCGGGCCGGACGGTGAGCTCCTGCTGGAGGTCTCCCAGCGCGATCAGGCCCGGGGCGTGCACGGTGATCAGCAGCCGGGCCCCGGAGGACGGCACGGCGAAGCCGCGGAGCCGTACGGCAGGCACCGCCTCCGGGTCGGCTCCCCGCGTGATCTGCACCTGCAGCGGGATCTCGGTGCCGGGCGGCGCCTGTTCGACCAGTTCGACGGTCATACGGCGCGGTTCGGGGTCGTCGTCGTCGGCACCGCGGTCGCCGGGAGGCCGGCCGGGCGGCGAGGAGGGCGGTCCCGGCGGGACGCCGTGGTCCGGGCCCGTGAACATGGGGCCGCCGAAGTCGGGGCTGCTGAAGTCGGGACGGCTGAACGAGTGTCCTGCGGGGCCCGCCGCCGGCCGGTGCGACGGGCCCGCCTCCTGCGGGCGGACGGTACGGCGGTCGGTTTCGTCCCCCACCCCGCGTCCGGTGGGAGCGGGCCACGGCTCGGCGAGGGCATCGCGCAGGAAGGGCACCATCCCGCGCTCGACGAGGGCGGCGTGCCAGGCCTCCCGGGCCCGCTCGACGTCGTGCGCGATGCTGTCGTCCCGGGGCCGCGCCCTCGCCGCGATCCTCGTCCTGGTCGCACCGATCAGCTCCGCCAGCACCAGGATCACCGCGGGGGCGAGGAGACCTCCGCCGACGGCGATCACGGACAGGGCCGCCGTGTGTCCGTGGCTCGCGCGGAGCAGGAGGAAACTCGCCAGCAGCAGGAGCACGGCGCCCAGGACACCGAGGGTCAGGTTCCCGGGGTGGAAGGCCCGCGACCCCGGCGGCTCGCCGAGCGGGTCGGCGGGCGCGCGGGCCGCGGTGACCGGCGACCGGGACTGCTCGCGGACCTTCACATAGTGTGCGTACTCCGCCGCCGCGGCAGCGGTGATCAGCGCCGAGGCGTTCAGGGCCATCGCGCGCAGCTGCCCGGCGTCGAGCCGTCGCCCGAGCGCGCTGAGCTCGGGCCGGTCGGGCGCGGTCCGCAGCAGGTCGTCGAGAGCGCGTTCGTACTCCGCACGGTCCTCGGTCAGAAGGTGCGGAAAGCTGTTCATCGGCCTCCCCCGTGGCGGACGGCTTCGGGCTCGCGATCCACGGGCGAGCCTACGCGCCCGGCGGTCACCCGGGGGGCGGGTCCAGAAGACCGCGCAGACGCCGGGCCCGCAGGATCAGCTCCAGTTCGAAGCGGCGGTCCGGGTCCTCCAGTTCCTCACCCCACAGTTCCCTGATCCGGCGGAGCCGGTAGCGGACGGTCTGGGGGTGCACGCCCAGGCGGGCCGCCACCTCCGGCGCGCCGCCGCCCGTCTCCAGCCAGGCCAGCAGGGTGGCGGCAAGGCGGCCGGCCTGGGTGGGTCCGGCGTCGGTGAGCTGGGCGAGCCGCCGGTGCGCGAGGTCCTCGATCAGTTCCTCGGCCGGGAGCAGGACCAGCGCCTCGGTGTGTTCGGTGCAGTCGAGGAACTGGTCCCGGGGCAGCAGGTCACGGCTCATCAGCCGGACGGCCCGCTCCGCCCAGCGCAGCGACCTGATCGCCTCGTGCAGGGGGACGCCCGGTCCGATCGCGCCGGTCCAGCCGACCATGGCCCGCCGCAGCAGTTCCAGCCGGCCGGGGGCGTCCGGGTCGGGCACCACCAGGCGGGGCCGCTCCTGGTCGAGGTCGAGGAGCGCGTCGTCGCCGACGGCCGGGGCGACCGCCTCCTCGGTGGGGCGGACGAGGACCGCCACGGCCACGGTCCGGGGGAGCTGCCAGTCGATCCGGCCGGCCCGTTCGGCCAGGGCGGCGGTCGGGTCGCCCCGGTGCTCGGTCAGTACGAGGTCGATCAACTGACGCTGGAGCCGCAGCCGTTCGTCGGCGCGGCGCGCGGCGGCCTCCGCGTACCCGAGCACCGACTGGGCGACGAGGTCGTCGAGGAACTCGAACGCCGCCTCGGCCAGTTCGTACATGGCGGGCGGTGGGATCTCCAGTTCCCGTCCGATCTCCGCCAGATGACGCCAGGACAACCGGACGCCCAGGCGGTAGATCGCCTGGAGCGAGTCCAGGCTGCGGCCCTCGCGGACCTCACCCCGCCCGAAGTCGCGGAAGACGTCGCTGAGCGCGCCCGGACTCTCGGCCCCCTCGGTCAGATGGCGGACGAAGTAGTCCAGCGCCCGCCGGATGCCCACGAGCGCCTTGGGCTCGCCCGACTCGTCGAGGACGACCGGCAGGGTGGGGTGCTCCCGCCGGATCTGGCGGAGGATGTCCTCGGCCAGTTCGGGCACGTGCGCCATGGCCAGTTCGGCGAACTTCTCCGTCTGGGCGCGCGGCACGTCCTGCCACACCGATGACGTCGGCACCTGCACCACCTCCCAGGGCCTCGGGCCCGCGTGATCAGTGGTCCACCGCTCCGCCCGCACCACCCCGCGGCGCGCTCCCACCGCCCTGCGGCGAGGAGGCGTCGGGGAAGGAGACGAGCGGAACGTTCGGCTGTTCCGGAACGGTGTCCAGGGCTCGGACGATGCCCACGGCGGATGCCACCGCGAGCGCGGCGGCGACGGCGCAGGTCACGAGGGCGGTGAGAAGTCTTGGCATGGGGACGTGAACCTCTCGGTCAGTGAGGATGTCACCCAGTGCAACCGGCCCGGTCCGGCATCGATCAGTATCAGCGGGCATTGACAGTTGGTCAACCCCGGCCTACGTTCTGCCGACCAGAGCTGCCTACTCCTCGGTAGCCGGTTCGCACGCGCTGCCCATCGCACACCCCCGTCCCCACAGGAGGTGGCCGCATGCGCCGCCCGACCTCGACCTTTTCCCTGACACTGCTGGGTATCGGCACGTTCCTGCTGGTGCTCGCGCCCCTGCTGGCGTGGTACGTGGAGCCCCGCGCGAAACGCACTCCGCTGGACATCGACTCCACCACGGTCTTCTCCGGGACCGGCAGCTACTTCGACACCTCGGCGGTCGCCACGGTCAAAGACCGGGAGATCACGATTACCCGGCGTGTTCTGGGCGATGTGGCCGAAGGCGCCCGCACCGGTCGCGCCGTCTGGGACGTCTCGACCCAGATCGACACACCGAGGTCCAGACCGCTGCGCGACCCCCGCAAGGCGTTGCAGTGGACGACCGAGCGCTGGGTGACCGACCGGGCCACCAACCGGCCGGTGCACTGCTGCGGCGAGAGCCCGGCGGAGTTCCAGGGCGAGGCGTACCTGAAGTTCCCCTTCGACGTGCAGCGCCGGGGCTACCGCTGGTGGGACAGCACGCTGGGCGCGACCGTACCGCTGCGTTTCGACGGGACGACCCGGGTGCACGGCCATCCCGGATACCGGTTCTTCGGCACCGTGGAGCCCACCAGGACGGGCAGCCGTCAGGTCCCCGGGAAGCTGGTCGGGCGCCCGGAGCAGGGCCAGGTGCTGGCCGAGGAGTGGTATGCCAACGACGGGATCGAGCTGGTCGTGGACCGGCGCACGGGCAGGATCCTCAACGCCGCCATCGCTCCCACGAAAACACTGCGGGCCCCCGGCTCCGCGCGGGACGCGGTCACCCTGCTGCACAGCGAGCGGCTGGAATTCACCACCGCGACGCAACGCGCCCAGGTGGCGCTGGCCTCCGAGGACGGCGGTCGGCTCCGGCTGCTCGGGGAGACCGTTCCGGCCGTCGGCGGGGTACTGGGCGGGCTGCTCTTCGCGACCGGCGCACTGCTGCTGGTCCGGGCGGGGCGGCGCGGCGAGGCGGCGGCAGCGGCGTGCTCAGGCCCGTGACGAAAACACCGCCCGTTGCAGCCGGAAATTGTCACCCAGCTGAGTAGCCACACATCGAAACGATGCCAACACTGTTCCACACCCCGGACTGACCACCCGACTCGACACCTTGCGTCGCCCCCAGTGCTTCACCCCGGAAGCCACCTCGCTCCACCCCCGGAAGCCAGCCACCCATCGCTCCGGCCCGTGAGCCGGCACGCACCCATCACCCACCCCCACTCCGCTCCCTTCCCCCACCCCCTCCCCCACCCCACGAGTTGGAGCACCCATGCCCCAGCACGTACGGCCCCCGGTTCTCCCCTCGGTGGGCCTCGTACCGGCCCAGCCCCGTGCCGCACGCACGTCACCCCCCGTCCCCGCTCCTCCCCGCGCTCCGCTCCGGTCCGGGCCGGCGCCCCACCGGATCGTCTTCCTGGCCCGCCGCGATCTCGCCAATCCGGCCGCGGGCGGTTCGGAACTGCTCATCGACCGCGTCGCCGACGGTCTGACCGCCGCCGGCCACGACGTCACCCTGGTGTGCGGCGGACCGGCCGCCGCACGCGACTACCGCGTCGTGTCCGCGGGCGGCGACGCCGGCCACTTCCTGCGCGCCAGGCGCACCCTCGGCCGGAGGGTCGGTGACTGCGATCTGCTGGTGGAGGTCTGCAACGGCATGCCCTACCTGGCGCCGCTGTGGCACCGCGGGCCGACCGTGTGTCTGGTCAACCACGTGCACACCGATCTGTGGGGCATGCGCTGTCCCGGGCCGGCCGCCCGCCTCGGCCGGCGGCTGGAGCACTGGGCGCTGGCCGGCGCCCACCGCCGCAATCTGCTCGTCGCCGTCTCCGATTCCACCGCGTCCGCCCTGCTCGGGATCGGGGTCGACCCGGACCGGATACGGGTGGTGCACAACGGTGTCGAGGAGCCGGGACCGCTGTACCCGGAGGCCCCCGAGCCGCTGTTCGTGGCGGTCGGGCGGCTCGTCGAGTACAAGCGGATCGATCTGCTGCTGCGGCTGTGGGAGCGGGTCCGCCCGGTCACCGGCGGCCGTCTGGTGATCGTCGGCGACGGCCCGGAGCGCTCCCGGCTGGAGGCTTCGGCCGGCCCGGACGTGGTGTTCACCGGCAGGGTGGACGAGGCGGAGAAGCACCGGCTGCTGTGCCGGGCGTGGCTGTTGCTGCACCCCTCGCTGGTGGAGGGCTGGGGCCTGGTGGTGACGGAGGCCGCGGCGCGCGGCACCCCGGCGATCGGCTTCGACATCCCCGGGCTGCGGGACTCCGTGGAGCACGAGGTGACCGGAGTGCTGGCCCGCGGCGAGAGCTCGTTCGCCGCCGCCTGGTGCACCCTGGCGCTGAGCGGGGAGCGGAGGGCCGCCTTCGGGCGGGCGGCCGCCGCGCGCGCCGAGCGGTACCGGTGGGGCGCCACGGTCCGCGCCTTCCGGGACGTCGCCGCCGAGGCCGTGGCGCGGGCGGCCGCCGGACCGGGCAGGTGAGGGGACCGTGCTGAAGGACCCGTCACCGCCGGCCGGGCCGCCGCCGCTGAAGGACCCGTCGCTGCGCAGATCGCTCACCCTGTTCCGGGCGTTCCTGCGGGAGCAGAGCGACCCCGACCACTGCTACAGCCTGCTGGCCCGCGACTCGGTCGCCCAGGTGGAGAAGTACATCGACCTGCCCGGCCGGATCGTCGTGGACGTCGGCGGCGGCAGCGGCTGGTTCGCCGAGGAGTTCCGGCGCAGAGGCGCGCACAGCTATCTGTTCGAGCCGGACCCGCGCGAGATGACCGCCCGCGGCCGGCCACCGGCGGGCGCCGTGGTCGCCGACGGCTATCTGCTGCCGCTGGCCGACGGGGCCGTCGACGTCTGCTTCTCGTCCAATGTGCTGGAGCACGTCGCCGACACCCAGACGTTCCTCAGCGAGATGGTGCGCGTGACCCGGCCGGGCGGGCTGATCTACGTGGCGTTCACCAACTGGCTCTCGCCGTGGGGCGGTCACGAGACGGCGCCGTGGCACTACCTCGGCGCGGACCGGGCCCGCGCCCGCTACCGCCGGCGCACCGGCCGCGACGCGAAGCACACCGTCGGCGAGAACCTCTTCCCCGTCCACATCGGCCCCACCCTGCGTCAGGTACGCGCCCGCGACGACGTGCGGGTGGTCTCGGCCCGTTCGCGGTACTGGCCGTCGTTCGCGGGCGCCATCACCCGGCTGCCGGGGCTGAGGGAGATCGCCACCTGGAACCTCCTGCTGATCCTGCGGCGGTGCCCATGAGCGAGCGAAGCGAGGGACAGTCATGAGCAGCACGGTGCAGGCTCCCCCGCGGGGCCCCCGGTCCGCCCCGGCCCCGGTCCCCGACCCGTCTCCGCCACGGCAGGGGCGGCGGGCGCTGCTCTGGTTCTGGGCCGCGGTCCTCGTCGCCTTCCTGGCCGTGTCCCCCGGCCGGATGACCTTCGAGACCAAGCTGGCCGTGGCCGCCGACCCGTGGCGGTTCATCGGCGACCTGGGTCAACTGTGGCAGGACCGCGCCGGGTTCGGCACGATCGCGGACCAGTACGTGGGCTACGCCTTCCCGATGCTGCCCTACTACGCCCTGACGGACCTGTTGCAGGTCCCGGTGTGGCTGGCCGAGCGGCTGTGGTTGTCGCTGGTGGTCACCACCGCCTTCTGGGGCGCGCTGCGGCTCGCCGAACGATTCGGTGCGGGCACGCCCGCGACCAGGCTGCTCGGTGCGGCGGGATACGCCCTGTGGCCGACGTTCACCATCGTCGTCGGCTCCACGTCGGCGGCGGCGCTGCCCGGTGCGATGCTTCCCTGGGTGCTGCTGCCGCTGACCTCGGCCGGGCTGCGGCCGCGGGTCGCCGCGGCCCGGTCGGCTCTGCTGATCCCGCTGATGGGCGGGGTGAACGCCGCCTCCACACTGGCTTCGCTGCTGCCCGTGGGCCTCTATCTGCTCACCCGGCCCGCCGGGCCCCGGCGGCGGGCGCTGCTGGGCTGGTGGATCCCGGGCGTACTGCTCGCCACCCTGTGGTGGGTGGTGCCGCTGCTGCTGCTCGGCGCGTACGGCGAGGACTTCATGCCGTACGTGGAACAGGCCGACACGACCACCGCCACCATGTCCGCCACGGAGCTGCTGCGCGGTGCCGGCAACTGGGTGGCGTACCTCAACTTCGGCGAGCCGTGGCTGCCCGCCGGCTGGACCGTTGCGGCCTCCGTGGTCACGGTGCTCGGGTCGGCGTTCGCGGCCGCGCTGGGGCTCGCCGGACTGGCCCGGCGGGACGTCCCCGAGCGGCGCTGGCTGCTGCTGACCGTGCTGGCCGTCGCCCTGATCGCCCTCGCCGGCTACCGAGGCGCCCTCGGCGGCCCGTTCCACGGCGCCGTGCAGGACTGGCTGGACGGTCCGCTGCGGCCGTTCCGCAACATCTACAAGTTCCAGCCGGGGCTCGCCCTGGCACTGGCGGTCGGCCTGGCGCACGTCACGGCGGTCTTCGCGGCCGGCGGTGACCGGCCGAGTGCGCGAGGCCGCCGTGCCGCCGACCGCCGCCGGCTCGTTCCGGTGCTCGCGGCGCTCCTGGTGCTGCCCGGTCTCGCCTGGCCGTACGTCAACGGGAGCGTTCTGCAGCCCGGCGGGTTCGGCGCGCTGCCGTCCCACTGGAAGCAGGCCGCGGGCTGGCTCGACGAGCACGCCCGTGACAGCCGTGCGCTGGTGGTGCCGGCGACGGCGCACGGCCTTTACACCTGGGGCTCGCCCATCGACCAGCCGCTGGACGTGCTGGCCCGGACGCCGTGGGCCCAGCGTGACTTCGTGCCCTTCGGCACGGCGGGTTCGCGCCGGGCGATGGACGCGGTGGAGCAGGCGCTGATGACCGGTGGCGAGGTGCCGGGGCTGTCCGCGTTCCTGGCCCGGGCCGGGCTGCACGACGTGGTGGTGCGCAACGACCTCGATCCGGACCAGATCGGCTATGTGCCGCCGCAGACGGTGCGCAGGACCCTGGAGTCGTCCGGGTACCGCAGGGCCGCCGCGTTCGGGCCGCTGGTGACCGGCGGCCGGATCCACGACAACACCCCCGTCGAGGTACAGGCGCTGTATCCGAGGCTCCGCGCGGTGGAGATCTACCGGCCCGTGGAGCGCGAGGCGCCCGGCCGGGTCGCCGTGGACGCCGTCGACGACACGGTGGTGGTGAGCGGCGGGCCGGAGGCCCTGCTGCGGCTGTCCGCGGATCCGGCGACGGCCGGCCGCCCGGCGGTGCTGGCCTCGGACCGGCATCCCGGGCTGGACACCGCCGTCGTGCACGCGGTCGCCGACGGGCTGCGCCGCGCGGACACCCGTTTCGGGCTGGTCAACTCCCAGACGTCGTTCACCTACACCGCGACCGAGCGGAACCATCCGGGCAGTGCGCAGGACCCCGGTGAGGGGCCCCGGCAGATCCTGCCCGCGCGTGGGGCCGAGCACCAGACGACGGCCGTGCTGCGCGGCGCGGCCGAGGTCACCGCGTCCACCAGCGGCAACTGGCTGTTCCACCTGCCGCAGTACGACCCGGTGAACGCCTTCGACGGGAACCCGGACACCGCGTGGACCGAGGGCACCGCGGGCGAACCGGTCGGACAGTGGCTGCGGGTGCGGTTCTCCGGGCCGACCGAGGTCCCCGCGTCGATCCGGCTGACCCCGCTGCCCGGGGACGGGATGCGGGCCGCGCCCACACAGGTGCGGATCGCGACCGACCGGGGCGAGGTGGACAGTCCGCTGCGGCCGGACGGCACCGAGCAGACGGTCAGGGCCCCCGCGGGGCAGGCGCGGTGGCTGGAGGTGCGGATCCTCGGTTCGCAGCAGGCCCGGCCGGGCCTGTCGGGCGTGGGGTTCGCCGAGGTGAGCGTGCCCGGTGTGCAGGTGACCCGGTTGCTGGCGCTGCCGCGGGACGCGCGGGACTCGCGCTCGCCGGCCCGGGTGTACTCGCTGCACCGGGGCAGCGACCCGGGCGGGCTGTCCCCGGTCTCCGCCGAGGTGGGCCTGCACCGGCAGTTCGACACCGACGAGGCCGCCGAGCACCGGGTGTCCGCCCGCGCCCTGCCGGTACCGGGCGAGGACCTGGACCGGCTGCTGGACCGGGTGGCGCCCGGGCAGCGCAAGAGGGTCACCGCGACCGCCGGCTCCACCAGTCGCAGCGGGACGTCGCTGAGCGCCCGCAACCTGGTCGACGGCGATCTGACGACGGCCTGGGTCGCCGGGAGCCGGCCGGTGGTGCATCTGCGCTGGCCCGGCAGGCGCACGGTCGACTCGGTGGTGCTCGCGGCGGCGGGCGGTCTGTCGACCCGCCCCGAGCAGGTGCAGATCAGTTCGCCGTACGGGGCGGCCACCGCCGACGTCGACAGCAACGGTCTCGCCCGGTTCGAGCCCCTCACCACCGACCGGCTGGACATCACGGTCACCAGGGCCGCGCCCATGACGGTCCACAACCCGGTGGCCGACGCCGACCTGCAACTGCCGGTCGGGCTGAGCGAGGTGTACGTCCCGGCACTGGACGACCTGCGGGTGAAGCGGCCCGCGCCCGGTACCCGGTTCTCCGTGCCGTGCGGGCAGGGACCGGCGCTGGCCGTGGACGGCACCCTGCACACGACCAGGGTGTCCGGGCTGGTGCGCGATCTGACCGACCGCCGGCCGGTGAAGGTCGAGTTGTGCGCGGGTGAGGCGAAGGACGGCGGTCTGCGGCTGGCCGCCGGGCAGCACCGGGTCGAGGCGGGCGACAGCGGCCCGCTGGCCATCACCGACGTCACCCTCACCAGCGGGGAGGTCCCGGCAGCCTCCGGTTCGGGCGGTCGCGAGGCGACCGTGCGGGCCTGGGACGGCGACCGGCGCGAGGTGTCCGTGTCGGCGGGCGACGGTGGCGCCTCGTACCTGCGGACGTTCGAGAACGTCAACGACGGCTGGAAGGCCACCCTGGACGGGGAGGAACTCACCCCGGTCCGGCTGGACGGCTGGCAGCAGGGGTGGCTCGTTCCGGCCGGTGCGTCCGGGACCGTGACGCTGACGTACGAGCCGGCTCGGCTGTACTGGGCCGGTCTGACCGCCGGCGCCGCCGGGCTCCTGGCGCTGGCCGGGCTCGCCTTCGTGGGCCGCAGCCGACGCGCGGCCGTCGGCGAGCGGGCGTTGCCGGCGCCCCCGGCTCCGGGCGTGGTCGTCGGAACGGTCGCGCTGACGGCGGTCGTCGCCGTGGTCGCGGGACCGGTCGCCCTGGTGGTGCCGGTCCTGGCGGTGGTCGCGCGGCTGTGGCCGCGCGCGCTGGTGCCGCTCGCGTTCGCCGCCATGGCGGCCGCCGGTGTCGTCGCCGCGACCGGTGTCGGTGCGCCGGTCACCGCGGGCCACGGCGCGTTCAACGGGTTCGCGCAGGCGCTCGCTCTGGTCGCCCTGGCCGCGGCCGTGGTGACGCTGCGGCGGACGGAGGCCCCGGGGAGCGGAACCGTCCCCCGGGAGGAGGCGTCGGCGCCTCCCGGAACCGCGCGGCCGGGTCACGGGCCCGGCGGGCACGGGGGTGAGCGGTGAACGGCCCGCGGACCGCCCGCCCTTCCGGCAGACCGGTTCCCGGCCCGCCGCCCGGGACGCGCATCCCGTTTCCGACGGTCGACGAGGTGTCCCGGCACTGTCTGCGCGCGGCTGAGCCGGAGACCGTGCATCTGGAGGTCCACCTGCCCGGGAGGCCGGACCCGGTGCGGCTGCGGGAGGCCTTCGGACGGGCCCTGCTGCGGCACTCCAGGGCGCTGGTACGGCAGGCTCCCGCCCACTGGTACCGGAGGTCGTACGAGTGGGAGCTGACGGGTGTACCGGACACCGAGCCGGTGACGTTCCCGCCGCCGGGGGCCTCGGCCCTGGACCGGGCCCGTGCCCGCGCCCTGGAGCACTGTCCCCCGCTCTCGCTCTCGCCGCCGGCACGTCTGGAGGTCGTCGTCATGGACGGGGACACCCGGTGTGTGCTGCTGCTCACCGTTCATCACACGGCGCTGGACGCCCCGTCGGCGCTGCGGCTGCTGGCGACCACGGCCGAGTTGTACGGCGGCGCCGGCAACGCCCCCGCGGTCTCCTCGCCTTCCGCCGCGCGGGCCGGAGGCACCGCTTCTCCTCGGCGAGGGGCGGTCTGGGAACGGCCCGCCCGCATCCGCGCGAGCCGCCCCCGGCGAGCTGCCGGGCCGGCGCGGACGGCCGGGAACGGGATGTTCCTCGCCGAGTGGGCGGTGCCGGGGCGGCCCGGACACGGCGGGGTGAGGTGCACGGTCAACGATCAGCTGCTGGTCGCGACCGCGCTGACGGTGAGCCGCTGGAATCTGCTGAACGGGCGGCCCGGCGGCGGCCCGGTCCGGGTCACGATGCCGGTGGACGACCGTCCCCGGGGGATGGACATGCCGCTCGGCAACGGAACGCGGCTCGTCGAGGTCGTCGTCGCCCCCGAGCAACGCCGTGACCGGGCCGCGCTCGGCCGGGAGCGGCCCGACCCCGCGGTCGTGGCGGGGCTCCTGCGGACGACGGCGGAGCGCACCCGGCTGCTCAAGGCAGTCCGGCGTGCTCCGCTCGGCGCGGCGGCCGGTCTGCTGACGGCTCCGGTGCTGCCGGTCGGAGTGCGGGGCGTACTGGCCCGCACCGCCCGGCGGGCCGCGGCGCCCTGGGCGTCGACCGTGCTGCTGAGCAACCTCGGCCGCGTTCCCTACCCGTTGGACTTCGGCGACGCGGGGCGCGCCCGGGCGGTGTGGTTCTCCGGCCCCGGCCGGATGCCCCGCGGGCTGAGCGTGAACACGGCGTCCACCGGGGGGCGGCTCCACGCGGCGCTGCGGTGGTCCCGGGCGCTGCTCGACGACGACGCGGGGGCGGAACTGGCCCGTATCTTCGGACATTCGCTGGTCGCCGTGTCCGAAGCCGCCCACCAGTGACGGGACGGAGCGCCTCATGACCGAAACGCCTGTCCGCGCCGAACCGGGCGGCGCGCCGACCCCGCGGGGGCCCGTTCCCCGGCTGCGGGACTTCTATGAGGACCCCGCGGTGCCCGTCGCCTCGGGGCCGGACCGCAGCCACCGCCAGGCCAGGATGCTGGCCCGCGCGCTCGGCCCGGCGGCGGGCGGTGCGGCGACCGTTCTCGACGTCGGGTGCGGTGACGGCTCGGCCGCGGCCGTCGCCGCCCGTGTGCTGGGTGGCCACCGGATCATCGGCGTCGACTGGTCGCAGGACGCGCTGCGCCGTGCCGCGCCCCGGATGGCGGGTGCCGTGCGGGGCGAACTGACCGGCCAGGGGCTGCCGTTCACCGACGGGACGGCGGACGCGGTGCTGTTCAGCGAGGTGATCGAGCATCTCGTCGACCCCGACGGGGCGCTGGACGAGCTGCGGCGGGTACTGCGGAAGGGCGGTCATCTGATGCTCTCCACACCGAACCTGGCGGCCTGGTACAACCGTGCCCTGCTGCTGGCCGGGGTACAGCCGGTGTTCTCCGAGGTCAGTCTGCGCCGGGTGCACGGCCGTCCGGGCAGCCAGGTGGTGGGCCATCTGCGGTTGTACACGGCCCGGGCGCTGCGGGAGTTCGTCGCCGCTTCGGGCTTCGAGGTGGTGTCGGTGGCCGGTGCCCCCTTCCACGGGGTGCCGCGTCCGCTGCGTCCGCTGGACCGGCTGGCGTGCGCGGTTCCGTCGCTGGCCTCGATCCTCCTCGTGCACGCGCGGAAGGTGTAGCGCGGTGCTCTGGGGAGTGGCCGCGGGTCTGCTGGCGAACGTGCTGTTCAGCACCGGGTTCGTGCTGGAGAAGCGGGCGCTGGCCGGTCTGCCGCCGCTGAGCGCGGGCCGTCCCGCCGCCGTGGTCCGGGTGCTCGCCGGCAGCCCGCTGTGGATCGCGGGCGCGCTGGCGCTCGGGCTGGGGTTCGCGGCCCAGCTCGCCGTGTACCGCACGCTTCCGATCGCCGTGGCGCAGGGCGTGTTCGTCTCCGGTCTGGTGCTGCTCCTGCTGCTGTCCTCGGCGGTGCTCGGCGAGCGGATCACGAGCCGGGAGCGCCGTGGGGTCGTCCTGATCGGGCTGTCCCTGCTGATGGTGGTGGGCTCGCTGCGGGGCGGTGCCGAGCGGATCGGCCGGGAGGCGCCCACGGCCGTCCTGCTCGCCCTGTGTCTGCCGGCGCTCGCCGCGGGGCTCGTCCTGCACATCGCGGCGGAGCGGAGGGCGCGCCGGCGCCACCGACTGCCGAGCGCGGGGGTCGCCTACGGCGTGGCGGTCGGCCTGGTCTACGGGGTGAGTTCGCTCGCGATCAAGGGGGTGTCGGGCCATATGACGACGCGGGACGTGGGCGGCGCGGCGCTGGAGTTGTTCACCTCCCCCTATCCGTACGTCCTCCTCGTCACCGGGAGCCTGGGCCTGGTGCTGTCGCAGACGGCGCTCCAGCGCTGCCGGGCCTCCCTGATCGTGCCGGTGTGCACGGCCGTCACGTGTGTCTTCGCCCTCACCACCGGCACCTTCGCCTTCGGCGAACCGCTTCCCGACGACCCGGTGCGGCTCGTCCTGCGGCTGGGCGGCACGGTGCTCGCGCTGTCGGTGCTGCTGACCCTGCCGCGTCACACCGATCCCATCGTCCCCGATACCCCGTCCACCGCTCGAGGGAGTGTGCGATGAACGACGACGCCGTGCTGCTGGCGATCCTGGCCTGCCCGCTCGACAAGGGTCCGCTGACCCTCGTCGACGCGGGGCAGGCGCTCTACAACCCCCGGATGCGGCGGCGCTATCCGATCGTCGACGGCATCCCGCAGCTCCTGCCCTCCTCGGGTGAACCGGTGTCTCCGGACGAGCACGAGCGGCTGCTCACCCCGCCGCCGGGCCCGGGCGCTCCGGGCGGCGGGCGGTGACCAGCCAGGCGGTACTGCGCAGCCGTACCGCGTCGCCGGTCTCGTAGGGGCGGAGGGCCGCCGTGAGCCGCCGCCGGGCGGCCACCCTCGTCTCCTCGGGGACCTGGCCGGTCAGATGGCGTCCGGGGCCGGAGGCGAGGAGGAAGCCGGCGGCGTCCTCGGCGTCCTCGCCCCAGGTGCCGTCCGTCGCGACGTGCGTGATCCGGATGTCGTCGTATCCGGCGGCGGACAGCACATGGTGCAGGGTGTCGCGGTCCGCGAGGGAGAACATGCCGGGGCCGCCGGTGGCGCCGAATCCGCCGATGGGGAGGATGTCGCGCAGCTCGGCGAGGACCCGCAGCCAGTCGTTCCCCTCCGGCTCCGCGGCGACGGCGAACGCCGCCCGGCCGCCTGGGCGGAGGGCCTCTCGGATGTGGGTCTGGGCGGCGACGGGGTCGGCGAAGAACATCACGCCGAAGCGGCTGACGGCGACGTCGAAGGCTCCCGGTTCGAAGGGGTGGACCTGGGCGTCCCCCTGTTCGAAGGCGACGTTGTCGAGGTTCTCGCGCCGTGCGCTCTGCCGGGCACGCTCCAGCATGGGGCCGGAGAGGTCGACGCCCACGGCCCGCCCGTACCGGGCCCGGCCTGCGGCCAGCCGGGTCGTGCGGCCGGCGCCGCAGCCGATGTCGAGGACGTGGTCGTGCTCGCCGATCGCGGCGGCGTCGAGGAGAGGGTCGTTGAAGCCCTCGTTCACGGCGTCCCAGCGGTCCTGGTTCCGGGCCCAGTGGCTGCCCTCGTAGCCGTTCCACGCTTCCGCCTGCGCGGTGTTGACGATGCTCGGCATTCCGTACCTCCGGATGGCTGGGGTGGTGTGCCCGAGGACCAGTATGGGCACATGCCCAAACATTATGGGCGAGCGCCCAAACTTGGCAATGGGCTTTCGGCCGCCGACGGGCGCCGTACCGTGGTGGGCCGCGTGTCCAGAACCCTGAGAGGCCTTTATGTCACCGCGTGGAGTAGCGATCCCCGACCTTCGCGAGCGGCTTTTCGACGCCGCCGAGCGGGTCGTCACCCGGGAGGGCCCGGCGGGCCTGACGAGCAGGGCGATCACCACGGAGGCGGGCTGCTCCAAGGGCGTGCTGCACACGCATTTCGACGGCCTCGACGCCTTCGTCGCCGAGCTGGTCCTCGACCGGTTCGCGCGCACCGCGCGCGAGGCGTCCGGGCTGCCCGCACGCGCGGGCCGGGACACCGTGGCCGGGAACCTCGTCACGGTGGCCCTCGGGCTCGTGAACTCCTTGCACCCCACGATGGTGGGCCTGGCCATGACCCGCGCGGACGCCTCGTCGCGGATTCGCGGGGCGCTGCGCGCCGGAGCGCCGGGTTTCACCGCCGTCCAGGACGCGATCGTGGCGTATCTGGCGGCGGAGCAACGGCTCGGCCGGCTCCCGGAGGACAGCGACACCGTCACGGTCGCGCTCGCCCTGGTGGGAACCGTCCATCACCTCCTGATGACCGGCTGGGACGGCCCGGCGGACCACCGGGAGCAGCTCGAGCGCCTGGCCACTCTGCTGGTCGGAGCCCCCTAGTAGGGCGTGTTTCGAAAGCAGCGTCGTTCGCCCGGAGGGGCGGGGCCGGGGGCGTCCGGTGCGTGCGAGCGCACGGCGGGGGGGGTACCTCCTCCGCCAGGCGCAGGGGGAGAGAGCACAGCGGGCCGCGCCGACGATCGACAACGCCGCGAGCGTGCGTGCCGGGCGCCCCCGGCCGGACGGGACCTCCGCAACACGCCCTAGCCGCCGGCCGGCGCCCGCTGTCCGGTGCCGAGGGCGAGACCGGTGGCCACCGCCGAAGCCACGGCGAGTGCGAGGAACACGCCGTCGGGGCCTCCGAGGGGTCCGGCGAGCGCGGCGCCGGCCCAGGGGGCGAGCGCGGCGGCCGTGGTCGCGGGGGCGGAGAGCAGCGCGGACAGCCGACCGTAGGCGGCGGTGCCCCAGCGGTCGGCGACGGCGGTGGCATGGAGCAGGGTGAGGTTTCCGCGCACGACTCCGGCCAGGACGGCGAGCAGGACCAGCAGGGGCACCGGGCCGGTCACGAGGGCGAGGGCGGCCGTGGTTGCTCCGCCCGCGGCGATCAGCACGGTGGTGCGGGTGGTGACTCCGGTCCTGCGGGCCAGCGTGGCGTAGAGGGTACGGCCGAGGGTCTGGCCCGCGCCGCCGAGCCCGAGTGCCCACGCCGCGGTCGTCGTGTCGATGCCGCGTGAGGTCAGTAGGGGTACGAGCCCGATGACGACTCCGTACATGGCGAAGCCGGAGAGGGTGAAGGCCAGGGCCAGCAGGAGGAAGGGGCGGCTGCGTGCCACCGGTGTGCGGCCGGGCGCGGCGGGGGCCGGCGGGGCCGGGGGCCAGGGACCGCGCAGGGCCAGGGCGTGGGCCGGGACGGTGATCAGGGCGAGGACGGCGGCGAGGACCGCGTAGGTGGCACGCCAGTCGAGGTGTGCTTCGAGCAAGGCGGTCAGCGGTGCGAAGACGGTGCTGGCCAGGCCCCCGGCGAGGGTGACGACGGTGAGGGCGCGGACGCGGTCGGTGCCCCACCAGCGGGTGACCGCGGCGAAGGCGGGCTGGTAGAAGGTGGCGGCCATCGAGACGCCGGCGAGGAGCCAGGCAGCGGTGAACAGGCGGAGGTCGGGGGCGGCGGCGACCGCCGCCAGGGACGCCACCGCGAGCAGGGAGCCGGTGGTCATGACGGCGCGCGGGCCACGGCGGTCCAGGATCCGGCCGATGGGGATCGCCGCGACGGCGGAGACGAGCAGGGCCGCGGAGAACGCCGCGGTGGCGGCGGTGGCCGACCAGCCGGTGTCGGCGGTGATGCCGGGCAGGAGGACGGGGAACGCGTAGTAGACGATCCCCCAGCCGGTGATCTGCGTGGCGCACAGCGCGGGCAGGGCGGCGCGGGGCCGCGACCGGCTCCCCGTCCCGGCTTCGGGACCGGTCCGGCTCGCCGCCCCGCGCGCGCTGGTGTTCGTCACGGCGGTCAGCAGCCGCCTCGGGCGAGCGGGGCGCCGGCGCCGATCTGCAGGGTGGCGGGGGCGCCGCAGCAGCCCCCGCCCGCGGCCGCGTCGGAGGCGCCGGACGCGGCGGGCTCGTCGAAGAGGCCGGCGCCGCCGCAGACCCCGGTCTCGGGGAGGGTGAGTTCCACGCGCTCGGCGGCCTCCCGGTCCCCGGCGAGCGCGGCGGCGATGGAACGGACCTGCTCGTAGCCGGTCATGGCGAGGAACGTCGGGGCGCGGCCGTAGCTCTTCATGCCGACGAGATGGACGTCCTTCTCGGGGTGGGAGAGTTCGTTGACGCCGTGCGGATACACCGTGCCGCAGGAGTGGACGTTGGGGTCGATGAGCGGGGCGAGCCCGACCGGGGCCTGGAGCCGCTCGTCGAGGGCCAGGCGGAGTTCGGAGAGGAAGGACAGGTCGGGACGGAGACCGGTCAGGACGATCACCTCGTCCACCGGGTCGAGACGGCGGCCGTCCTCGGCGACGAGCACCAGCCGCTCGCCGGCCTTCTCGACGGCCGTGACACGGAAGCCGGTGACGGCGTCGGCGTACCCGCCGTCCACGGCCGCCTTCGCGGCGAGACCGAGCGCCCCGCGCGCGGGGAGCTGGTCGGCCTCGCCGCCGCCGAAGGTGGAGCCGCTGATGCCGCGCCGCAGGATCCACACGGCGTGCGTGCCGGCGCCGTCGCCGGAGGTGGCGAGATCGGCGAGGGACGCGAGTGCGGTGAAGGCGGAGGCCCCGGAGCCGATGACGGCGGTCCGCCGGCCGGCGTAGCGGGCGCGTACGGCGGGGTCCCTCAGATCGGGGACGCGGTAGGAGATCCGGTCGGCGGCGGCGTGCTCACCGAGGGCGGGCAGTCCGTCGCCGCCGAGGGGAGCGGGTGTGGCCCAGGTGCCGGAGGCGTCGATGACGGCTCGCGCGAGGAGGCGCTCCTGCCGGCCGTCGGCGTGTGTCACGTGGACCGTCAGGGGCTGGGCTTCGCGGTCGGCGTCCACGATCCGGTCGCGGCCGAGGCGGGAGACCCCGGTGACACGGGCGTTGAAGCGGATCTTGTCGCCGAGGACCGCGGCCAGGGGCCGGAGGTACCGCTCCACCCAGTCGCCGCCCGTGGGATACGTCGCGGCGTCGGGCGCCGTCCAGCCGGTGGGGGCCAGCAGCTTCTCGGCGGCCGGGTCGACGAGCTCGCTCCACGTCGAGAACAGCCGGACATGGCTCCACTCCCGGACGGCGCTGCCCGCCCCGGCCCCCGCCTCCAGCACGAGGGGCTCCAGTTCCCGCTCGACGAGGTGGGCCGCGGCGGCCAGGCCGATGGGACCGGCTCCGATCACGATGACGGGCAGCTCACTGGTGGTGGTGTTCACGGTCGACTCCTCGGTGTTTCGACATCCATCGATATCGTGTGCGGCCAGCATGGCACCTGCTTCGACGACCGTCAACATAGACAATCATCTAAATCGAAGGCGCCCTCCTGGGCAGCTGGTTCGATGCGTGTCAACATAGACATATGTCGAATGTGAGCGCCCTGCCCATGGTGGAGCCCGAGGTCGCCCCGTGCTGCCCGCCCCTCACCGAACGCCCTCTGACGGCCGAAGAGGCGGTACGCACGGCCGCCATGTTCAAGGCCCTGGGCGACCCGGTGCGCCTGCGGCTGTTCTCGGCGGTCGCCTCCCACGAGGGAGGCGAGGCGTGCGTCTGCGACATCTCCGACGTGGGCGTCTCACAGCCCACCGTCAGCCATCACCTGAAGAAGCTCAAGGAGGCGGGCCTGCTCACCTCCGAGCGGCGCGGCACCTGGGTGTACTACCGCGTGGAGCCGTCCGTACTGGCGGCGATGGGCCACGTCCTGGGCCGCTACGCCGCCTAGGGCGTCCGCGGCCGAGTCGGGGTGATCCCGACCAGAGGCCGGAAAGAGCGCCGGAAAGAGCATTGCCCCGCCTCACCGCCGTCCGGTGCCCTGAAGTCACCGCGTGCCGGTCGCCCCGCACGCGAGCGACGACAGTGAGGAGGGGCCATGATCAGCGTTCCGGGACGGATGACCCGCATCCCCGTCCCCCTCGGCGACCGCGGCGCGCCGGCGTGGTGGACGTACTCGACGCCGCTGGTCTGCGCGTACGCGTTCACCGGCTCGGCCGTGCTGATCCCTCTGCTGGGCGCGGCCGGCGCGCTGCGCCACCCGGCGGCCGCGCTCGCGGCGTACTGCGCGCTGACGGCCGTCGCCTGTCTGCGTGCGCGCCCCCGCGCCGTACCGCTCACCGCGGCCGTGGGCTGGCTCTTCTACGACGGCTTCGTCGTCCACCAGCAGGGCGAACTGGCGTGGGAGGGCTCCGTCGACGCCTGCCGGCTCGGCGCGCTCCTCGCGGCGGCGCTGCTCGGAGCCGTGGCCGCACGGGTCGGTCACGCGCTCGGCGCGCGGAATGCCCAGCGGCCCTAAAGCCCGATTTCCCACACACGCGGCGGAAGCGCGGCCGCCCGGCAGTAGATGTCCAGCGCCCACGGGAAGACGGCCGCGTAGGGGTGGAGCCGCGCCCCGGGACGACTCGCCAGGAGCCGGGCCGCGTGGGCCGGACAGCCGGTGAACTCCCGCCCGTCCCCGTCGACGACGGTGACCTCGCGATGCGGATCCTCGCACGCTGTCGGGTCCTTCTCGTGCGCCGCCGCACACCTCTTCGCCGACCGCACCGCCGAACCGCCCATGGAACCCCCCGGTTTCGCCCTCGCCGACGATTCCCCCGACGCGCCCGGTGGGAACGGCAATTGGCCGAAACATCGTCATTCCATGGGCCGGCCATTGCCCGCTCACGGACGCGTGTCAGGGGACGGTCACCTTCACGATCCGTCCGGACGCTTCGGAGACGAACATCTCGCGGCGCGGATCGTGGCCGCCGAAGGCCAGGGGCACCCGTACGCTGCAGGGCATGCGCAGTCCGGTCACAAGGACGCAGGAGCGGCCCGTCGCCGGGTCCACGCGGATGAGCTCACCGGCCCGGAACGACGCGACGACCAGGGCGCCGTCGACATGGGCGAGGTCGTCGAGCACCTTGACGTCCAGGGGGTTCGGGCTGAGGTCGACGACGGTGGCGCGGCGGGCCGGGTCGTCCAGCGGGACACGGACGACCGGGGAGGTGGTGCTGGTGATGACGCTCACGTAGAGCTGGTCGCCGACGATCTCCAGGCCGTTGGCGCCGAAGACGTCCGCGGCCCGCGTCCACGCCTCGTCCCTCGTGCCGTCCGGGCGGATCTTCAGGATGCCGGTGGCCAGTTCACGGCTGAGGTAGAAGTTGCCCGCGCGGTCGATGGCCAGACCGTTGATGCCGGACAGGCCGTCCACGACCTTCTCGGGCTTCGGCCGGGCGGCGGTCGGGTCGAAGCGCACGATGCCGCTGCCTGTGACGGGGGAAGTCAGCGGGTTGACCCCGTAGTTGACGTACATCATGCCGTCGGGACCGCGCCGGACGCCGCCCGGGCCGCTGACCGGGACGGTGGTCCTGAGTGTTCCGTCGGGGGCGTACCCCTCCACCCGGTGCTTGGTGATGTGCGTGACCCAGAGCGTGCCCCGCCCGTCGAACTCAAGGTTCTCCCGCCAGTCCAGCAGGGGCACTCCGCCCTCGCGAAACACCTCGACGCGCGCCTGCCGTGAGCACGCCTCCGGTGCGCCGGCCGCCGCGGGGCGCGCCGGAGCGGCCACCGCCTCGGACGCGACCACCGGTGTCTGCGTACCGCCGGCGAGCAGCACCGCCACCAGTCCGGCGGCCGTGGCCGTCGCACGTACCCGTAATCCCATCGTGGCTCCCTTTCCCTTCCGCGTGACCGTTCCGCGTCCGGCGCTCCGAAGCGCCGGACGCCCCAGTGTGGCCCCGTGGAAGCCGGCGTGAAGCGTCGTTCTAGAACATTCTTCTTGTTCTGATTGCTATTAGGCTGTCGACATGACACCGACGGGACCGCACCATGTCTCCTAAGCAACAGCGTGGCGAGGCCACCGTCGACCGGCTGCTGACCACCGCCCTCCGGGTGTACGCCTCCTCGGGCCGGCAGGGCTTCACCGTGAACGCGGTCACCGCCGCCAGCGGCGTCAGTCTCGGCAGTCTCTACCACCACTTCGGCAGCTTCGACGGCCTCGCCGCGGCGCTGTACACCCGGTGCATGGACGAGCTGTTCGACGAGCTGATCGCGGCCGTGACACGCACCCGCACCGCCCGCACCGGGGTCCACGCGATCGTGAAGGCGTACCTCCGCTTCACCGAGGAGCGGCCTGATGCCGCACTGTTCATCCACGCCTCCGCCTACTCCGGCTACCTGGCCGCGTACGCCGACGAGATCCGCGCGGCCAAGGCGGTCAAGCTGGCGGGCATCGTGGAGTGGATGCGCCCGCGCATCGAAGCCGGTGAGATCGTCCCGACTCCCGAGCCTCTGATCGAGGCGCTGGTCATCGGACCCGTCGCCGAGACCGCACGACGCTGGTTGTCCGGCGCGTCCGACTTCGACCTCGCCCAGGCCGCGCGGATCCTCCCCGACCGCATCTGGCGCTCGCTCCGGCCCGAGCCGGAGGCGCGGGAGGCCTGACCCGGCGCGTCCGCGCTCGGGCGCCGCTCGGACCCCCGGCCGACGATCCGCCCCCGTCACCGCCGTTCAGGTGCCCCCCTTCGCCGCCGTTCAGGTGCTGCCTCCGAGCCCCGTCAGCGTCCTGGCCTGGTCCCACACCCGTCGGGCCAGGACGGGATCCGCCGCGACGGGATCGAGCGGCAGCTCCCGGTCGGCGTCGAAGTAACGGCCGGAGGACCCCCCGCGCTCGAGTGCGAGACGGACGACGGGCCCGGCGCCCTCCTCCGGAGTGGCCCAGGAGCGCTTCACGGCCTTCAGCAGCAGCCCCAGGGGGCCGCCGGGATCGCCCAGTTCGGTTCTGATCACCCCGGGATGCACGGCGTCGATGCGGACGCCCGCGCTTCGCCAGCGCGCGGCGAAGGACGGGACCGTGAGGAGATTGGCGAGTTTGGTGGTGCAGTAGGTCCGCATCCGGTGGAAGTCGGCCCCGACCGGCGTCCGGTCCAGGTCGAGCCGCCCCTTGACGTAGAGCCCGGCGCTGACCTGCACCACCCTGGTCCGGCTCGCCAGCAGCCGCTCCTCCAGGAGGTGGTTCAGCAGGAACGGAGCGAGGTGGTTCACGACGAAGGCCTGCTCCAGCCCGTCCGGCGTGCGCACCGGCTTCGTCGGCCAGACACCCGCGTTGTGCACCAGCACGTCGATGCGCGCGCACCGCCGCATCAGCCGGCCGGCGACGGCTCGCACCTCGGCCAGGGCGGACAGGTCACCGGCCACCACCTCGACCCCCTCACCGCCCAGCGCGGCGGCCGCCCTCTCTCCCCTGGCCCGGTCCCGTGTGACGAGCACGACCCGGTACCCGCGCCGTACGAGTTCGGCGGCCACGGCGAAGCCGATGCCGCGGTTGCCGCCGGTGACCACTGCTGTGATGACATCGTCCATAGGTGACAAGGTAGAGCCGGAACGTAAGATCTTTCTAGAAATTCGCTCTAATACTTTGGTGTGGACGCAGGACTCGGCGCGGCCCGTGCGTCTGAGTACGCGTACTCATGCGCGCAGGGCGGCCCGCCGGTCAGGCTGACCGCATGAGCGCTTCTCCAGCAGGCCCGAGCCTTGATCCGAAGAGCGAGGGACGCGGTCCGGACGTGGCCGCCGCGATCACGCTGACCGTCCTCGAACTCCTGGCGCTGTTCGTGATCTTCGCGATGTGGGCGCTGTCCGGATGGAGCCTCGACCCGGCCGCGCAGGGCGAGAACGACGCGCCGTGGGGGTATGTCGCGGCCGCGGGCGTGGTCGGGGCGCTCGCCCTGTTCGCCGCCGTCCGGGCCGCGCGGCGGACCAGGAAGGTGACGGCGTGGAGCCAGGGTCTGCTCATCGCGCTGCTGGTCCTGGCGGCCCTCGGCGCGGTCGCGCTGCAGCGGCACGAGGAGCGGGTCCGGCAGCCGGCGCCGCCGTACTCCGGCCAGGCCGGGTGTCGCAGTGGCGGCGACAGCGGCGAATGCCCCGCCGGGTGAGGGAGCCGCTCACCGCGGGAGCGGGGTACGGTACGGCCAGGGGGACACGCGAAGGGTGCCGTGGTGAGCAGCGCACACCGGAAGGAAGTGAGCCGGGAACAGGTCCTGGCCTATCGCGTGGCGGCCCACGGGTTCGACCGCTCCTCCCCCACGCCGGACGTGCTCACCCTCGGTGTACAGGACACGCCCGCCGGATCGGCACGTCAGGCCCTGGCCGCGCGGGGTGCCTCCCCGGACGGGCTCACGCTCGTCTGGTCGTTCCGCGGCGCACCGCATCTGCACCGGCGTACGGAACTGCCCGGGCTGGCCACCGCTCTCTGGCCGGTGAGCGACGCCGATGCCACGGCGCGCATCGACACCGCGGCCATCAAGGAGGGCGCCGGGCTCGGCATCGAGGCGTTCCGGGCCACGGCCGAGGCGTTCCGGAGGGCAGTGACCGCGCCGATGGCCAAGGGCGAGGTCAGTACGGCGGTGAGCGCGTCCGTACCGGCGTCGCTGACGTACTGGTGCGAACGGTGCGGCGCCCGCCACATCTCCGGCCTGCTCTTCCAGCAGGCGGGACTGTCCGGCGGTGTCGGGGTGCGGCCGGAGGGGGGCGGGACCGTGCTGGCCCCCCTGGACGAGAGGTTCCCCGTGCCGGCCACGGCGGCCGGGACCACCGAACTGGTCCGCCGCTACCTGCGTTTCCTCGGCCCCGCCACACCGCAGGAGGTGGCGAAGCACCTCGGTACGAAGGCGACCGTGATCAGGGCACTGTGGCCGGACGACCTGGCCGAGGTGCGGCTGGACGGCCGGGCGGCATGGCTGCCGGCGTCCGAGCTGGACACGCTGCTCACGGCGAGGAGCCACGGCCTGGTGCGGCTGCTCCCGCCCGGTGATCCGTTCCTGCAGGCGCGCGACCGGGCGCTGCTCGTGCCGGACCGGAGCAGACAGCAGGAGATCTGGCGGCCGATCGGAGGGCCGGGCGCCCTGCTGGTCGGTACGGAGATCATGGGCTCGTGGCGCGCCAGGACCGCCGGCCGCAAGCTGGACGTGACGGTCACCCCCTTCGGCCGGCTCCCGGCCGGCGTGCGCGAGCGGCTCGGCGTGGAGGCCTCCGCTGTCGCCGCCGCCCGCGGCGCGGCCGAGGCCCGCCTGCGGGTCGACGGCTGACGCGTCCCGTACGGCGCCCGTCAGCGGGACTCCACGGAGCGGAGCCCCAGGTGGGGTTCGAGAGTGAGGCAGAGGCCCGCGGCCGCGTGGGCCGGGGTCGTGGGCCACGGAACCATGTGACTGGTGCCGTGGCCGCCCAGGCCGGCGGGCGCGTGGCCCGGCAGGGGTGCGCGCAGCCGGTCGAAGAGTCGGTCGACCGTACTGTCCCGGGCGTCGTGGAAGTCTTCGACGCCGCTGATGATGTTCAGGAACGACTCGTGCGGGCGCAGGCCCTTCCGGTCGCTCCGGCTGAGGGTCTGCGCCTGCCGGAAGTAGGCGTCACGGCCCTGGTGGATGTCGTAGAACGCGCCGACCAGGATGAGCAGCCGTTCGTAGGCGCTCCGGTAGGCCGTCTCGTAGAACGCCCGCGCCGCGGCCTCCTCGACGTCTCCGCGCCGGACCGCGGCGATGGCCGCGGCCGACAGCAGACCGCTGTACATGGCCAGGTGCACACCGGTGGACAGCAGCGGGTCGAGGAAGCAGGCCGCGTCCCCGGCGAGGTAGTAGCCGGGTCCGCAGAACCGCTCGGCGGCGTAGGAGTAGTCGCTCTCCACCCTGAGCGGCGAGACGAGCCGGGCGCCGGCGAGCATCCGGTCCAGGGCGGGGACCTCCGTCAGATGGGCGGCGTAGACGGCGTCGATGCCGCCCAGGGCCCGTCGTTCCGCCGAGAAGGAGCGCTTGTCGGTGACCAGGCCGACGCTGAGGGTGCCGTCATGGAGGGGAATGGCCCAGAACCAGCCGTGGCCGGGAAGGGAGAAGACGCAGATCGCTCCCGCGGGGGCTTGCTCGACCGGGGCGGCGCCCCGCCAGTACCCCCACGTGGCCACGTTGCGGAAGGCGTCGTGGAAACGCCTGGTGCGCAGTTGCCGCGCCGGGAGCACTCCCGCCCGGCCCGAGGCGTCCACGAGGTGCCGGAAGGCGATGCGGCTCTCGCCGGCGCCCGAGGTGTACACGGCCGAGGCCGCGCGCCCGTCGTCGAAGGCGATGTCGCGGACGCTGACGCCCTCCCCCACGAGCACCCCGTGGCCCCGTGCGTGGTCCAGCAGCGCCTGGTCGAATTCGGAGCGGACGACCTGATAGCTGTACGGGGACTCGCGGCCGAGTCCGTCGAAGGTCAGGGCCCACTGCTGGCCGCCCCAGTCGTAGTACGCCCCGGCCTTGCGGACGAACCCACGGGCCTCGACGGCCTCCCGCGCCCCGAGCAGTTCGAGGACCGGCAGCAGTGAGGGCAGCAGGGACTCCCCGATGTGGTAGCGGGGGAACCGGGTCCGCTCCAGCAGCGTGACGTCGATGCCCTGCCGGGCCAGCAGCGCCGCCGCGGTACTCCCGGCGGGCCCCCCGCCCACCACGAGTACCTCGGTCCGCAGTGCCGCTCCTTCGGACATGGGCCCCTCCATGGGCAGCGGCGTCGGCTGCGCAAACGGTGCCAGTGAACAACAGCGGCGGCACGGTGCGACAGACAGCATCACGCCACCTCGGCGACCCAGCCACCGCGGTCGGGGAGCACCGGCGCCCGGATCAGTGAACCGGGTCCGGCACCGGACGCTCAGGCTCCGCGGCACCATGCGGCCAGGACGGTGCTCGCCTCCTCGCCGACGGACGGGTCGGGATCCGCCGGGAGCCGGGAGAGGAGCTCGGCGAGGCGTGCGGGATCGTCGAGCGGGCCGCCGCAGACGTTGTGGATCGCGGTGTCGAGGTGATCACCCGTGTCGTCGTCCGCGGCGGCGAGTGCGGCGAGGACCAGGCGCCGGCCGGACAGGTCCCACCGCCACAGCAGAGCCTCTGCCGTCTCCTGTGTGACGGCGGTGTCGTGGGGGTCCAGCAGCAGCCGGTGCAGGGCGTCGGTGACCGGGGCGAGATCCGGGGCGGCGGCCAGGCGCCGCCCGGCGGAGGCGCGCACGGCCCAGGGCGGCGTCCCGCAGCGCCGAGCACGTGTCGTCGGTGTCCGGGGGCCCGTCGTGCTCGTGCGGCGGCGGGGTCACAGGTAGCGCTCCGAGAAGGTCTCGCGGTCCCGGCGGCGGATGACGTGGCCTCGGCGGCCGGCGAGGATCGCCATCAGGGTCCAGGTCACGGTGCCGCCGATCAGGCCGTCGAGGCGGCCGGAGGCGTCCACCTCCTCGGCCTCCTCCATCGGGACCTCCCCCTCGGGGTCGCGGATGATGTCGAGCCGGTCGCCGACTTCCGGGGCCCAGGCGTCACCGTCGTAACCCAGCTTCTCGTCCAGTTCGGCACCGTCCGCGCCCCGCAGGGTGAAGCGGTGGTTGTTGCTGGACGTACCGGCGGCGCTGTCGGCCACGATCACGACCGTCTCGCGGATTCCGCGCTGTTCCAGGGCCGCTTCGGGGGCGTACTGGACGGATCCCACGAGGACGAACAGTCCCGGCACGGCGGAGAGGAAGGCCAGCCAGACGGCCCGGTGCAGCAGGTTCATCACCATGCCGAAGGCGAAGCACAGCACGACCCCGACGGAGATCGGGACGGCTTCCATGCCCAGGGACAGGTAGGCGACACCGGTGGTCCCGGCCGCGACCAGCCATCCGAACACCACCAGCGCGGCGGTGCGCCGTGCGGACTTCCACGGGTCGACGGCGCGCCCGCCCGTCCCGTGCGACGGTGCGGTCCTGCCCGCACCCATGACCCCCGTCATGTCCGTCTCCTTGTCGTGACCGCCGCTGAGGGCGTTGCTCCGGTGGGACCCGGGCACGTTACTGGTCACCCGCGGCCGCACGCGAACTCAGTCGTCGAGCGCCTGGTAGGCCATGGTGTGGAAGTCCTTCACGAGGCGCGGGGTGTCGGCCGTGTCCATCGCGGTCTGGGTGAGCAGTATCAGCGTGAGGTCCTCGGCCGGATCCATCTGCACGGATGTGCCGAGGCCGCCGTCCCAGCCGAACTGGCCGATGTTCGCGAAACCGGTACGACGCGTGCGCACTCCCATCCCGAAGCCGAAGCCTCCGTGGTCGCCGAAGAGCTCGGGGAAGCGGTCCTTCTCCGTCTTCTGCTCGTCGGTGAGCTGGTCGGAGGTCATCAGCTCCACCGCCTGCCGCGACAGGACCCGCCCTTCGGGACCCATGCCCCCGGCGAGGAGCATGCGGCAGAGGGCGAGGTAGTCGTCCGCGGTGGACACCAGGCCGCTGCCGCCGACTTCGAACTGCTGCGGCCGGCTGAAGCGACCGCCGGCGGCCTTGTCGTACACGACGAGTTCGCCGGTGGCGGGGTCGTGGGCGTAACTCGTCGGGAGCCGGTGGATGTGCTGCTCGGGGACGTGGAACCCGGAGTCCTTCATCCCGAGCGGGGCGAAGACGCGCTCCTGCAGGTACGAGCCGAACGACTGGCCCGTGACCCGGGCGATCAGGACACCGAGGACGTCCGATCCGGTGTTGTAGAGCCACCGTTCGCCGGGCCGGCAGATCAGCGGCAGCGAGCCGAGCCGGGCCATCCAGGCGTCGGGGTCGCCGGAGGGGAACGCGCCGTCGCTGTAGAGCCCGGACTCCCGCACGGCGATCTGGATGGGCAGGCTGTCCGGGGCGGCGACGACCACGCCGAATCCGAAGGTGAAGGTCAGCAGGTCCCGCACGGTGATCGCCCGATGCGCCGGCACGGTGTCGTCGACCGGGCCGTCGATGCGCTTGAGCACCTGCCGGTCGGCGAGTTCGGGCAGCCACGGGTCCACGGCGTCGTCGAGGCGGAGCCGGCAGTCGTCGACGAGGGTCATGGCGGCGGCCGCGGTGGCGAGCTTCGTCGCGGAGGCCATGCGGAATATCGAGTCTCGCCGCATCGGGTCGGTTCCGCCGTCGTGCAGCGTTCCGATGGTCTCGACGTGCGTCTCACCGCCCCGGTCGATCAGGGCGACCAGACCGGGAACCGCTCCCGAGTCCACGTAGGCGGACAGGGTCCGGCGCATGCGCCGCAGACCTTCCTCGGTGAAGCCCCCGCCGCCCAGGCCGAGTTCCCGGTTCACCATCCGCGCCACGTCCCGCTGCGTCCGGTCGACGGCCTGCGCGGCCTGCCGGGTGGCGAGTTGGGCGGTCCGGCGGTACGAGCTCTTCGTCATGGTCTTGTCCCCTCATCCGTACGACGCCCGGGTTTACGTACAGTGTGCGGCGTCTCCGCACACTGTACGGACCGATCAACGCCGTACGCAAGTGCGCTTGGAAGAGAGCCCAACCG
The DNA here is from genome assembly GCF_054963715.1 of Streptomyces sp. STAM6. NCBI lineage: Bacteria > Bacillati > Actinomycetota > Actinomycetes > Kitasatosporales > Streptomycetaceae > Streptomyces > Streptomyces sp. STAM6. The sequence continues at coordinate 107,776 of NZ_JBUEFZ010000023.1, forward strand.
CCCTCCGTGAGACGGCCGTTCACGCACGCATCGACCCGCCGGATCCCGGGGCGGCCGACATCAATTGGGCCCCCCGGACCCGTGGGGCCAGGGGGCCTCGCGGGGCGTTCGCCTGCCGTACGGCGGGCAGTCATGGAACGTCCGCCGTGCGGTACCCCACGCACGCTGTCCTTGGGGCGCCCCTCGCCGCCCCCCTACCCGCAGAGGTCGACGCACCCATGGCAGAACTCAACCGCCGCAGGTTCCTCCAGCTCGCCGGTGGCACCGCCGCCCTCACCATGCTCTCGGACAGCATCGCCCGGGCCGCCGCCATTCCGGCCCAGGGCGAGACCGGCACCCTCCAGGACGTCGAGCACATCGTCGTCCTGATGCAGGAGAATCGTTCCTTCGACCACTACTTCGGGGCGATGAAAGGCGTCCGGGGCTTCGGAGACCCCCGGCCCGTCACCCTGCCCAGCGGCAAGTCCGTGTGGCACCAGGCGGACGCCGGCAACAAGGTGACCCTGCCCTTCCGCCCGCCGAGCGACGACCTCGGCATGGAGTTCCTCCAGGGCCTCAACCACGACTGGGCGGGCGGCCAGAAGGCGTTCAACAAGGGCCGGTACGACCAGTGGGTGCCCGCCAAGACGGCCACCACCATGGCGTATCTGACGCGCGACGACATCCCCTTCCACTACGCGCTCGCCGACGCCTTCACCATCTGCGACGCGTACCACTGTTCGTTCATCGGCTCGACCGACCCGAACCGCTACTACATGTGGACCGGGTACACCGGCAACGACGGCACGGGCGGAGGGCCGGTCCTCGACAACGCCGAGGCGGGATACGGCTGGACCACGTACCCCGAACGCCTGGAGGCGGCCGGCGTGTCCTGGAAGATCTACCAGGACATAGGTGACGGCCTGGACGCCGCCGGACACTGGGGCTGGATCGAGGACGCCTACCGCGGCAACTACGGCGACAACTCCCTGCTGTACTTCAACACCTACCGCGGCGCCCGGCCGGGCAACCCGCTGTACGACAAGGCCCGCACGGGCACCGACGCCAAGGCCGGTGACGGCCTCTTCGACGTCCTGCGCGCCGACGTCCGGGCCGGGCGCCTTCCCCAGGTCTCCTGGATAGCGGCCCCCGAGGCGTTCTCCGAGCACTCCAACTGGCCGTCCAACTACGGTGCCTGGTACATCGCGCAGGTTCTGGACGCGCTGACCTCCAACCCGGACGTGTGGGCCCGTACCGCGCTGTTCATCACGTACGACGAGAACGACGGCTTCTTCGACCACGTCGTGCCGCCGTACGTGCCGTCCGGCGCCGCCCAGGGGCTTTCGACGACCCCGACCGCGCTCGACTGGTTCCCGGGGAAGACGGGTTACGTCGCCGGGCCCTACGGCCTCGGCCCGCGCGTACCGATGCTGGTGGTCTCGCCGTGGAGCACCGGCGGGTACTCCTGCTCCGAGACCTTCGACCACACCTCGATCATCCGGTTCATGGAGCGCCGCTTCGGTGTCGAGGAGCCCCACATCTCCCCCTGGCGGCGTGCCGTGTGCGGCGACCTGACCTCCGCCTTCGACTTCGCGCGGAGCCAGACCACCCCGGCCGGACTGCCGCCGACCGCCGGCTACTACCCGCCGGACCGCGAGCGCCATCCCGACTACCGGCCGACCGCCCCGGCCGTCGGCACGATGCCCCGGCAGGAGCCGGGCGGCAAACCCACCCGCCCGCTGAAGTACGCCCCGTACGTCGACGGCGCGGCCGACACCGCCGCCGGCAAGTACCGGCTGACGTTCAGCGGCGGCACGGCGGCCGGCGCCCAGTTCTACGTCACCGCGGCCAACCGCACCGACGCACCCTGGACGTACACCACCGAGGCCGGCAAGTCACTCGCGGACAGCTGGAACACGCAGTACTCGAAGGGCGTCACGGATCTGACCGTCCACGGCCCCAACGGCTTCCTGCGCCGCTTCCGCAACCCCGGCAAGACCACCGGGCCCGAGGTCACGGCCCGCCACAACGGCACGACCGGCAACCTCGACCTCACCTTCACCAACGCCGGTACGGGCGAGGCCCGTCTGACGCTCACCAACTCCTACGGAGGCGGGTCGCGCACCTTCACGGTCGCCAGGGGGGCGACAGTGCGGCACTCCGTCGACCTGAGCGGCAGCCACCGCTGGTACGACGTGACGATCACCGCCACCACCACGGCGGACTTCGTGCGCCGCCTGGCCGGCCATGTGGAGACCGGCGCACCCGGTCTGTCCGATCCCGGCATCCTCACAGCCTGAACCACCCGCACCACCGACCACCCGGCTCCGCGACCCCGCCCGGCACCCGGCCGGGGTCGCGGAGCCTCGCACGAGTGACTCACTCGGCCCGCGACCGGTTGAGGTCCCGGCCCGAGGGGTGTCGTACCAGCGGCGGCGGCCCCGCAGGCCGGAGCGGCACGAGCGGCGCTGACCGCGCACGGCCGTGGCCGTGGCCGCAACCGGCACGGGCGCACGGCCGGCGGTTCGTTCTCGCGCTGCCGCCGGCCCGGGACGGCGCGGGTCTGTCCGCCGATCAGCCTTCACCCCTTCGTTGATCGGCTGCGGAGCCATTCGTATGCTCCGGGCATGAAACTCTTCCGGCAGCGCGGCCTAAACGACGCCGGGCAGACGACGAGATCCCCCTTGACCCAGGCCATGGCCCTTTACGAGGCGGGGCGCTTTGCCGAGGCGGAGGCCGCAGCCCGCGCCGTGGCCGCAGCCCGCTCCCGGTCGCGCGACGACATGTACGCACCGCTGGCGCTGAGCGTCGCCGCGCTCGCGACGGATGCCCAGGGCCGTCATGCCGAGGCAGCCACCGCATACGACACGCTGCTGCCGGTCTTCAGAAGGATCTTCGGCGTCGAACACCCGCAGACCCTGAAACTGCGCTCGGACCGCGCCCAGACGCTCAGCGCGCTCGCCCGGCACGGCGCATGCGAGTCGGAGTGCGCGGCCGTGGTCCGGGTCGCGACCCGCGGCACGGGGCCGGAGCTGCCGCTTGTCGCGGCAGCCGCCCGCAACGGACTGGTCTACGCCCTCAACGCGCAGAGCCGGCACCCGGAGGCCGAGGCGCTCGCCCGCGAGGCCCTCGCCGCCCCTCGCGTACCGGACCGGTTCACGCTGGTCCTGCGGCTTGGACTGGCCCGGAGCCTCAACGGCCAGGCCCGCCACGAGGAAGCCCTTGCCGAGGCGGAGCGCGCCGACGAGCTGCGCCGCAGCCTGCCCGAGGAGCAGCACCGCCCGGAGACCGGAGCCGTCGAGCTGGCCGTGGCCACCGCCTTCTTGGGGCTGGGACGCGGTGCCGAAGCGCGCACCACGGCAGCGGCCGCCCACCACGCCTGCCTGGCCGCCTTCGGCCCGGACCACCGCCGCACCGCCGAAGCCCGGGCGCTGCTGGACCGCATCGACCGGGCCGCCTGACCGGGCAGGCCGGCCGGCTGGGGAAGATCACGACGGTCGGATGGCGAATCGACTGCGGGGTTGCACGAGCCAGGCGGAGGTCCGGAGGTGCAAGGCCGCTGCGATATGCGTTCCAAGGGTGACTTTGGGCGTTTTTGGCGGCGCTCCTTGGGACCATGGTCTGGCTGTATCGACCACCCAGGAGTTCGCTCATGCGTCATTTCGTCACTGCCGCAGTGTTCACTGCCACTCTGGCCCTGTCCGTGCCGTTGGTTGCAGCCCCGGCGGCACAGGCCGCGGTCGGCGAGGTTTGCTTCTACACGGAGCCGGGGTATCAAGGCGCATCCTGGTGCTACCGACCGTGGGGCTATGCAGATGCACCGGATTTCCTCCATGACAAGGCTCGGTCATTCGAGTCCAACTCGGACGTGACCGTCTACGCGATCGATCACGCCGGCGGTCACTGCTACCACCGGCGCATCTGGGCGGGAGACCGGGACCCCAACTGGTCATGGGGCAGCAGGCTTGACGGCGTCGCCACCGACCCTCAGGGCTGCGAGATCAGCTGAGCATGTGGCCTTGCCGGGCACGACGCGAGCGCCGACGAACGCGCGGCGGCCGTACGCCCCGCCGGCCCTCCGCCCATCCGTCACCTCGGGAACCGCATTTCGCCGGTTCCCCGGTGGCGGAGGTGGGTTTGTGTATCGCGGTCCTCCCGAGGGCAGCGCGCACTGGTTGTCCCGTCGTGCCGTCCGAGCCTCCCGGCGGACATGCGCCGGCCCCCTTCGACTGCCGCCCGGCGGAAGTCGTGCGGCGTCCACGCAGTGGGGCGCTGCCGGATCCGGTCAGGCCCGGCGAGGTGAGCGCGCGTCGCAGCAGGTGGCGGATGCCGCCAGGGGTCATCCTGGCGCCTCTCGCCGCCTCGTGGGTAGGGAAAGAGCCACGGTATGGCCGGCGGCCATACCTTCTCGTGGATGTCGTACGCCGGCATCCGGGGCACGGCCCCCGGTGGTGTCGCGGACGCGACGGACGATCCGGCTGAGGACGTCGGCCGGCCCGGGCGTATGAGCAGCAGACCGCTGGTGACTCAGGACGACCGGGCCTGCGGTGCACCGACCCCAGTGCCGACTGCCTCGTCGCAGTCCAGCGCTCGGGCCGCCTCAGACGGGACGGGCGCGGCGATGATGACGTCCAACATCTCGCGTGCGGCGCGTAGTTCGTCCATGGCGGCGGTGATCCGGTTTCGCTCCCTGACCAGGTCGACCAGCAGGTCGGGGCAGGCGGCTGCGAGTTGCCCGCCCTCCTCGACCATGCAGGGAAGGACATCGGCGATGGTCGCGGTGCCCAGACCCGCGGCGAGCAGCGTGCGGATGCTCCGCACCGTGTGGACATGGTCGTCGGTGTACTCGCGGTACCCGCTCGGCCGCCGCAGCGGCCGCAGCAGCCCCTGCTCCTCGTAGTACCGCAAGGCCCGTTCGCTGACTCCGGTCAGCTGGGACAACGCCCCGATCCGCATGTGAGGGCACGCTCCCCGAAAGTGAGTTGACTCTGACACCGACGTGAGGGTTTAGCTTACGCGGCATGTCAACGGAATCTCCCCACACGACCCTTCCCCTCCATCTGGCCGGGCCCCGAGAATGGCTCGGGCTGGCCGTGCTCGCGCTCCCCACCCTGCTGCTTGCCATGGACGTCACCGTGCTGTACCTGGCCGTCCCGCACCTGAGCGTCTCCCTCCAGCCGAGTGGCAGCGAACTGCTCTGGATCGCCGACATCTACGGCTTCCTGATCGCCGGCTTCCTGGTCACCATGGGCACGCTGGGCGACCGGATCGGCCGCAGGAAACTCCTGATGATCGGGGCGGCCGCGTTCGGCGTCGCTTCGGCGCTCGCCGCGTACTCCACCAGTCCCCAGATGCTGATCGCGGCTCGCGCGCTGCTCGGGACAGCCGGGGCGACCCTGATGCCGTCCACCCTCGCGCTGATCACCAACATGTTCCGTGACGCGAGGCAGCGCGGCACGGCCATCGGTGTCTGGGTGACCTGCTTCTCGGCCGGTGTCGCGCTGGGGCCCGTGCTGGGAGGGCTGCTGCTCCAGGCA